>JAGCZP010000047.1 GCA_017959985.1 Clostridia bacterium
CCACATCGTTCGTTTGTGTTGCAAACACATCCGATGTAAAGCTCGCTGTGTATCGGGTAGTGCCACCTGCGGTACAGGTTGCTAGCACTTGAACGCTAGAAGACATCGTTGCTGCCTCAATCAAAGGAGTACCACAAACAGAACAGGTAGCAAGAGCGGTACAGGCCGAACCATCTGCCGACCAATTATATTGAATAGACGAATAGCTATGTCCTGTTGGCAAAATATCTTCTATGTCTTTTGTTTGTCCTTCAAACAACTCATTGGTAAACACAACCGTATAGGTGGTGGTTCCTGCTTCTGTACAGGTTGCCACATCTTTAACGGTATCGGTCGAATTGACCGTTTCACTAACTTCATCCCCGCAACGGCTACAAACTGCGTGTGCGGTACAAGTCGAACCATCAGCAGCCCAAGTATAGGTAATGGTGTAATTGTGTCCTAAAGCTGCAATATTGGCTTCATCATGGGATTGTTCTCCGAACAATGGATTTGTAAAGGTCGCCGAATAGGTATGAACACCATTTTCCGTACAAGTCGGTTGACTCTTAAGGGTTTCGCTTGTGTAAACCTCTTCGGTAATCTTGTGAGTGGCATCATGGCTACAAGTGGCCGTTGCCTTCACTTTTCCCTGTTCTGTTTTCCACTCATAGGAAATGACATAATCATGACCTAAGGCTGGAATGTCTTGAATTGCTTTGGTTTGTTGTATAAATAGCACTCCGGTAAAGGTGGCCGTATAAGTGGTGGTTCCTGCGTCTTCGCAAGTCGCTGCCGTTGTCTCTTCACTAGAAATGGTGGCATATTCGTCCACAACATCTCCGCAAACAGAACAGGTAGCCACTGCATGGCACGAAGAACCATCTGCTGCCCATGTATACAAAACATTGTAATTATGGTCTGCCATCGGAATAGTATCTGTAACGGTTTGTTCTACGAATAAACCATTGGCAAAGGCGGCGGTATAGGTAATGGTACCGGTTGCAGTACAGGTTGCCGGGTCTGTCACCTCACTGGTAGCGTCCACAGTCTCGATGACAACATGGCTGCCGTCATTTTGGCAAACCGCCTGTGCGGTACATTGCGAATAATTGACACTCCAAGTATAGGTAATGACATAATCATGCTCTAATGCTGGAATATCTTGTATATCTTTAGTTTGTGTAGCAAACAACGCATTGTCAAAGGTCGCAGTATAGGTAGTGGTTCCCATCGTGATACAAGTTGGCGCTATTTTCTGGACACTAGAAATGATTCCGTGTTCTTGCGACACATGGCTACCATTATTCTGACAGATAGCGGTTGCCATGCAATAAGATCCGTCTGCTGCCCATTCATAAGACACAACATAATCATGTCCGGTAGCAGGAATATCCGTCTTATCAATAGTTTGTACAGAGAAGACGGCGTTCGTAAAGGTTGCTGTGTACGTGGTAATACCATCCGACGTACAAGTTGCTGCTGTTTTCACCACCGAAGTACAAACAACATTTTCGGTAATCACATCGCCGCAACGCGAACATTCTGCACGTGCCGTGCAAGTGGTTCCATCATCCGAGAACGTATAGGTAATGATTGAATAATCATGTCCCAGTCCACCGGAACCAGCAACCGATTCGCTTTGCTCGGTAAATAACGGATCAGTAAAGGTGGCGGTATAAACGGTGGAACCAGCACCCAAGCAAGTAGACTCTTCGCCAACTTGGCTAGTTACAACACCATTTTCAGAATAACTATCTCCGCATCTCGAACAAGTGGCGGTAGCTGTACAAGTAGAGTGATCAACACTCCACTCATAAGAAGCCACATAGTTATGTCCTAAAGGAGCAACATCGTTACGTGTAGTGGTTTGGGTTTCAAAATTCGGATTGGTAAAGGTGGCAGTATAGGTAGTCGTTCCATTATCCGTGCAAGTTGCAGGAGTGGTCACTTCGCTGGTACAAGCCACTTCTTCCTCAATCTCATCGTTACAATCTGCACAAATACCATGCGCCGTACAAGTTGAACCATCCACAGAGAATGTATAGGTCGCCGTATAATTGTGACCGGTAGCTGGGATATCTTGAACCGTTGTCGATTGCGCCTCCATCATATCTTTTGAGAAGGTAACCGAATAGGTTGTATATCCCATTGCCGTACAAGTAGCTGGTGTGGAAACGGTTGCCGTGGAATTCACGGTTTGATTTTCCACGTGGCTAGCATCCGTTTGGCAAACAGCATGCGCTGTGCATTGGGAATAATCGGATGTCCATGTATAGGTCACTACCCAATCATGGCCGGTAGCCGGAATATCATCAACATTCTTATATTGGGTTGTAAACCGTGCATCACTAAACTGTGCTGTATAGCGAGTCGTTCCTGCCGTGGTGCAAGTTGCTGCGCTAATCTCTGCAGAAGTAATTGTCGCATATTCGGTAATTTGGTCGTGACAACGACTACACTCTAAAATGCCTTCACAAGAACTGCCGTCTAATGCCCACACATATGGTTGGACTTCATAATTATGACCAAGAGCCGGCATGGTGGAAGGATCATCATAGGTTTGCGTCTCAAAAATAGGATTGCTAAAGACTACAGTGTAACGAATCACACCAGGGTCTGTACAAGTCGCAGTAGAGATGTTGTTAGAAGTAAAATACTCTTCTTCCACAATCACGTGAGAAGCATCGTTCTCACAAGTTGCAGTTGCTTTCACTTTTCCTTGTGCAATCTTCCATTCGTATTCCACGGTGTAATTATGACCGGTAGCTGAAATATCCTCAATATCTTTTGTTTGGGTCACATACGGAGCACCTGTAAAGGTTGCCGTGTATCTTGTGGTACCCGCTGTTGTACAAGTGGCGGCCACTAACACTTCGCTAGAGATGGTCGCGTCTTGATTGATTTGGTCATTACAGTTTTGACAGGTTGCCACGGCCGAACAAGACGATCCATCCGCCGCCCACGTATATTCAACCGTATAATCATGACCCGTTGCCGCAACATTTTGAACCTCTTTTGTCTGGGTTTCAAAATTCTCATTTTCAAAGGTTGCGGTATAGGTGGTCGTACCCATTACCGTACAGGTCGGATCAGTGGTCACTTCACTGGTAGCATCAACCGTTTCGGTAATGTAATGGGTGTTATCGTATTGACAAATTCCCAATGCCGTACAAGAAGTGGTTCCATTCCAAGTATAGGTAATGGAATAGTTGTGTGGCATTGCAGGAATGTCTTCAATATCTTTTGTTTGGGTTGCAAAAGGTTCTCCGCTAAAGGTAGCAGTGTAACGAGTGGTCCCTGGTCCCGCACAAGTGGCGGCCACTAACACTTCACTGGTAATGGTTGCATTGGCATTCACTTGATCTTGACAGGTTTGACAAGTTGCTACAGCCGAACAAGAGGAACCATCCGCTGCCCATGTATACTCAACCGTATAATCATGCCCTAATGCGGAAATATTCTGCACTTCTTTTACTTGCGTTTCAAAATTGGCATTTTCAAAGGTTGCGGTATAAGTGGTTGTGCCTTGCGTTGTGCAATCCGGATCGGTGGTCACTTCACTGGTGGTATCCACCGTCTCCGAAATAACGGAATCACAACGACTGCAGTTTCCAGTTGCTGTGCAGGTGGCGTTATTCCCACTCCACACATATTCCACAACGTAATTGTGCCCTAGTGGGGCCACATTGTTAAGTGTTGTTGATTGTGTTTCAAAGAGTGCGTTTTCGAAATCGGCCGTGTAGGTGGTTGTTCCATTACCCGTGCATGTGGCTGGTGTGGTCACTTCACTGGTCGAATCCACTGTTTCGGTTACAACATGACTTTGATCGTTTTGGCAAATGGCAGTGGCCGTACAAGACCCTTTTCCTTCTGCCCATTCGTAAGAAATTACATAATCATGACCTAAAGCAGCAATATCTTCCACATCTTTTGTTTGCTGAGCAAATAGTTCACTGGTAAAGGTTGCTGTGTAGCGGGTCGTTCCTACGCTTTCACAAGTGGCTGCAACGATTTCTTCACTGCTAATCGTAGCATCATCCTCAACAACATCATTGCAAATAGAGCAGGTCGCCACTCCGTGACAAGTTGATCCATCCGTAGCCCAAGTATACGCTGCACTATAGTTATGACCAGTGGCTGGAATATCCGCCACATCTTTGGTTTGGGTCGTGAAAGGCTCCTCAGTAAAGGTTGCCGTATAGCGAGTGGTTCCCGCTTCTGTACAAGAAGCGTTTGCATATAAAGCGGAGGTAATCGAACCATTATCTGTTATTTCATCGTTGCAACGACTGCAAATGGCCGATGCGGCACAAGAAGAACCATCCGCTGCCCAATCATACGTAATGGTATAATCGTGTCCTAACGGTTCATTGCTTTCCACATCTTTGGTTTGGGTGGTAAAAGCTGGATTTGTAAACGTTGCGGTATAACGAGTAGTCCCTGCTTCCGTGCAAGACGCACCAGAAAGGGATGCGCTCGTCGTATTCACTACTTCTTCAATCGTATCTTGGCAAATCGAACATTCTCCATTTGCGGTACAAGTGGAGTTATCCGCTGACCAAGTATAGCTCACCACATAATCGTGGCCTGTCGCAACAATATCTTCTACATTTTTTGTTTGGGTGGTAAACAAAGTACTGGTAAAGGTTGCCGTGTACTGGGTGGTTCCATTGGAAGCACAACCAGCACCAGAAACAACTGCGCTGGTAATGGTCGCACTTTCTTGTTGGATATCATGGCAACGGCTGCATTCCGCTGTACCCACACAGGAAGAACCATCGGCCGCCCAGGCATACGAAGCCACATAATCGTGATCTAAAGCAGAAATATCTTCCACATCTTTTGTTTGCATGGTGAAATTACCATTGCTAAAGATGGCGGTATACCGTGTCGTGCCAGCCTCGGTACAAGTTGGAGACTCAAGTGTCGAAGAAACCGGATTACTCACCGTCTCGGAAATCTCATCGCCACACACACTGCAAACACCGGTTGCGGTACAAGAAGAACCATCCGCTGCCCAAGAATAGGAAACATCATAGGAATGTCCCAAAGGATCGCCTGTTAAAGATTTATGCGCATCCGAGAAGACGGAAGTATTCACAAACGTTGCGGTATACTCCACCGTTTCTCCTGTGGTGCAATTGGCAGCAGATGTCACATTGCTTGTAATCGTGCCATGTTCCACTAATTGATAATTACAAACCGAGCAAGTGGCAGTTGCTGTACAATCACTGGCATCATCTTCCCACACATACGAAACTGTCGAATAGTTATGTCCGGTTGCCGCAGGAAGTGCTACGGTTTCCGATTGTGTCGTAAAGAGTGAATTAGTAAAGGTTGCTGTGAACGTAGTGGAACCAGCTGCCGTACAAGTTGGCGCTGAATTTTGAACGCTCGTCGAAGCAACCGGCTCGGAAATCACATCGTCACAACCAGAACAGCTAGCAGTCGCTGTGCAAATTCCATAATCTGAACTCCATGCATACGACACGGAATAATTATGAATATGAACTGTCACCGTTGAACTGTTAATGGTCGTTGCCACTTCCGTGTCATCATTACGAATCATATTGTTATGCTTATAATATGTCGTAATACTAGTTGTACCAGCCGACGCACCGTCTTTAATCTGGAACAATAAGGTGCATAACAAGCCCGTAACGGAGCGGTCTTGTAAGTCAACAGAACAAGCCTGAATAATGGCTGTTCCATCGTTTTTATGACGGCACAAAAGACTAAAGCTTGAGGACAATTCGCCTTCAATGTAGCCCAAATCCTCTGGATCTGTAGACGTGCCATCCCAATCCTTTCCGACGAATTCTAATACATCGTCATCATAGAGGACGTCAAAACCGAAGCCCCAGACACCTGTGTTAGTATCAATGGTGACAGGAACTTCCACGACATCCCCAGGGGATCCTGTGACATTTCCGAGCGAAACCGTTAAATTACCCGTCGGTTCCGCAGAAACCATCATGATCCCTGTCGTTGCTACAGAGCTCAGCATAATCGCTGCGCAAGCAACAACAGCAAGTGCTTTGGAAAAGCGCTTCATGAATACTCCACCTTTACAAAAAATGTGTAAATACTTTAAAAATTTAAAATATTTAGAACTATATTATACCGTATTTCTATGCAAATTTTCTATGCATATATATCACACTATTTGGCAACTTTTTTTGGTCATAATCAACAAAAAATGTCTACCCTTTTGAGGTAGACATTTTTGTTCGATTTAAACTAGGTTAGTTAAACTTTTTGCGAGCCACATACGAGGTATGTAAATCGTGGTGAGCGGTCTTTCCGCCATAGCCTTCTGTGTAATACTCATCGTAGAGCGTTTTCACAAATTCGGACTCATGAGACTTACGGAAAGTCATGCTGGAATCCTCGCCATAAAGGGCTTTTGCTCTTTCGCTTCTCAAATCAATCCAGTTGCGAACGCTAGCCGGTTGAATGGGTTGTCCACCACCATTTACGCATCCGCCTGGGCAGCACATAACTTCCACAAAGTGCCATGGTGCGGTACCATCTTTAATCTTGGATAAGACATAATCGGCATTCTTCACACCACTGACAACGCAAACTTTAACTTCGGTACCAGCAATATTGTAAGTTGCCTCTTTAATACCATCAATACCACGAACCTCTGGGAAGGAATCAGGATCGTTTTCTTTCCCGGTTAACCAGTCGTTAGCGGTACGAAGAGCCGCTTCCATAACACCACCGGTAGCACCAAAGATATGGGCAGCACCAGAAGCTTTTCCAATAGGATTGTCGAATTCTTCATCCGGAAGTTCGGTAAACTTAATACCGGCACGATCAATCATACGAGCCAATTCACGGGTGGTGAGAGAAATATCAACATCCGGGTATCCCGAAGCATTCTCATCATCACGGGTAATCTCAAATTTCTTAGCGGTACAAGGCATAACCGAAACAACAACAATGTTCTTTGGATCCAAATCGTTTTTCTTTGCATAGTAGGTTTTGATAATCGCACCTAACATCTCATGAGGAGATTTGCAAGTTGAAAGATGTGGAATTTGTTCCGGATAGTAATACTCTAAAAACTTGATCCAACCAGGAGAACAAGAGGTAATCATCGGAAGGGTTCCGCCATTTTGTAACCGTTGCACAAACTCGGTGGCTTCTTCCACGATGGTAACGTCTGCTCCCACGTCGGTATCAAAGACTTTGTCCACACCTAAGCGACGAATGGCAGCAGCCATTTTGCCTTCCACGTTGGTACCAATAGGCATTCCAAAGCTCTCGCCTAAACCGGCACGAACAGCAGGAGCGGTCTGGAACACAACGTATTTATCAGGATCGGCAATGGCGGCCCATACTTTTTCAGTGTCATCCACTTCGGTTAAAGCACCGGTCGGGCAAGCAGTAATACATTGACCACAAGAAACACAAGGAACATCCACTAAGTCTTTTTCAAAGGGACACGCAATATGGGTATCAATACCACGGTCGTTGGCACCAATAACCGAAACGAGTTGGTTATTACAAGCACCGACACAACGACGGCAAAGCACACACTTATTGTTATCACGGACTAAGTGAGCCGCACTAGCGTCTTTCTTGTATTCTGGACGGAAGCCATCAAAACGGCCACTATCCTCTACCCCATAATCGCGGCAAAGTTTTTGCAATTCGCAATCGGTAGAGCGAACACAAGATAAACATTTTTTCTCGTGAGTCGAGAGAATCAATTCCAAAGTCATTCGACGAGCGACTTGGACTTTTGCTGTGTTGGTTTGCACTTCCATGCCTTCGGAGACAGGATACACACAAGCGGTAACCAATCCACGAGCACCGGTTGCTTCCACAACACAAATACGGCAGGCACCAATTTCATTGATGTCTTTTAAGAAACACAAAGTCGGAATCTCAACGCCGGCGGCATGCGCAGCTTCCAAAATGGTTGAACCAGCTGGGACGCTAACAGCAATACCGTTAATTTTCACATTAACCATATCCATTGTTTTATTCCTCCTTCTTAACCTTTTTTGATGGCATCAAATTTACAGTTGCTCATACAAACACCGCACTTGATACACTTGGATTGATCGATAACATGAGGTTCTTTCACCTTACCAGAAATCGCGCTAACCGGACAAGTTCTAGCACACAGTGTACAACCCTTACATTTGTCAGCATCAATGGTATATTGCATTAATGCTTTACAAACACCAGCCGGACACTTCTTATCTTTGATGTGAGCAACATACTCATCACGGAAGAAGCGAAGCGTTGCCAGTACTGGGTTTGGAGCTGTTTGACCAAGACCACAAAGGGCATTGGCTTTGATATATTGACAGAGATTTTCAAGATCATCAATATCTTGCATCTCACCTTTACCGCTGGTAATCTTATCGAGTTTTTCTAACAACCGTTTGATACCTACACGGCAAGGGGTACATTTACCACAAGATTCGTCAACAGTAAATTGTAAGAAGAACTTGGCGATATCCACCATACAAGTGTCTTCGTCCATAACAATCAATCCACCAGAACCCATCATACAACCAATCGCAGTTAAGTTGTCATAGTCAATTTCGGTGTCAATGAGAGAGGCCGGAATACATCCGCCGGAAGGACCACCTGTTTGGGCAGCCTTAAACTTCTTACCATTTGGAATACCGCCACCGATATCTTCGATGATTTCGCGAAGAGTGGTACCCATGGGGATTTCCACCAAACCGGTGTGTTCGATTTTACCGCCTAAGGCGAAAACCTTGGTTCCTTTGGAACGTTCCGTTCCCATGGAGGCAAACCATTCGGCACCATGTAAAATGATTTGTGGAATGTTGGCAAAGGTTTCCACGTTATTTTCAACGGTTGGTTTGCCAAACAAACCTTTAACAGCCGGATATGGAGGACGAGGACGTGGTTCACCACGGTTACCTTCGATAGAGGTCATAAGCGCGGTTTCCTCACCATAAACGAAGGCACCAGCGCCAAGACGGATATCCATATCAAAATCAAATCCACTGCCGAACAAGTCTTTTCCTAACAAACCATATTCTCTGGCTTGTTTGATAGCGATTTGTAACCGATGAACAGCAATCGGATACTCGGCACGGACATACACGTAACCTTTGGTCGCTCCAATGGCATAACCAGCAATGGCCATTGCTTCAATGATAACGTGTGGGTCACCTTCCAAAACGGAACGATCCATGAACGCTCCTGGGTCACCCTCGTCAGCATTACAAACAACATATTTTTGATCGGCTTGGTTGCCAGCGGTTAAGCTCCATTTACGACCAGTGGGGAATCCACCGCCGCCACGGCCACGCAAACCAGAATCCGAAACAATTTGAATAACTTGCTCTGGAGTGTACTCTGTCAAGCATTTTCCTAACGCTTGATACCCATCCATCGCAATATATTCGTCAATGGACTCAGGATCGATAACACCGCAGTTACGAAGGGCTACACGTTTTTGTGCCTTGTAGAAGTTTGTGTCGTTTAAAGACAATGCTGTCTCGGCTTGGCTCTTAACCTCTTCCGAAACATCATCATACACCAATCTTTCAACTGGACGTCCCTTCAAAAGGTGTTCCGAAACAATTTCCGCAACATCCTCTTTTTGGACACGGCTGTAGAAAGTACCATCCGGATAAACAATAACGACTGGGCCAAGAGCACAAAGACCAAAGCATCCTGTACGTACAACTTTTACTTCGTCAGACAAATCGTTGCTAACAATTTGTTTTTCGAACTCTTCAATAAGTCCTTTACTGCCGGAGGAAGTACAACCTGTACCGCCGCAGATTAAAACCTGTGAACGAATCATTTTTATACCTCCATCAATTAAATATTCTTAATAACATATTCCGAAATGGGTTGACCACCCTTTAAGTGTTTTTCAACAACTTCTTTTGCTTTTTCAGCGGTCATTTTCAAGTAGGTAACTTTTTCTTTCCCTGCTTCGAAAATTTCCACAACTGGTTCGTATTGGCAAATACCGATGCATCCCGTTTGGGTAACGGTAACCTTATCTGCCAATCCCGCGTTGTTCACCTCTTCAACGAAGGCATTTAAAACAGGGCGGGCACCCGCGGCAATACCACAAGTAGCCATACCCACAACCACACGAATGTCGTTGCTACCTTCACGGAGAACAACTTTGCCTTGCATTTTTTCTTTGATTGCTGCAAGTTCTGCCAATGATTTCATACTGCTAACCTCACTTTTATTATGAATTGCAATTACTATGTTCTATCGCACCATATTGTTCGTTTAGATATTCCCGTATCCACGTTAATACCTCTATCGTATCCAATGGCACTTCTCCAAGAACGCTGGTCAGTTCCGCTGTATCTAGCGTTACTTCCCCGTTCTCAAATACATGTTGAAACACCCAATGAGTGGACGGATTTCCTTGAATTAAGGTCACCAACGTGGAAACAATATCCCCCAATGGTGTGGCGTCAATATGCTTTTTGTAAAACAAAGCTTGAATGGTAGTACCATGGCACCGCGGATTCTCTTGCTCACACACCGATTCCAACGTCATCGTTCCACCGGTTTGCTCGGCAGCGAGTTTCAAGAACGGAATGCCAAGTCCCACATCTCTTGTGGTTCGTGTTGTTGTAAAAGGATCACAAGCCTTTTCTAAAAACTCGGAATCCATTCCACAACCGTTATCCACAATGGTTAATTGCAAGGTTTCCTCATTTTCTTTCAAGATAATGGAAATGGTGTCTGCCTTGGCTTTTAAGGAATTCTCTGCAATATCTAATATGTTAAGGGATAGTTCTTTCATGATGTTTCTCCCCGCAAGTAGCAAAATAGGTTATGCCGTACCAGTTGACTGCTATACGGCTCATCGTCTAGTTCGACGAAATTCTCTTTATCCCGAATATGCCACAAATAGTGCGCATCAGAAGAAATGAGTATCTTCCGTTTTTTTATGGCCGGATACTTTTCTAAATATTCCGGGATATTCTCTTTGTCCCGAAATTCGCAACACAAAAACCCATCATAATCTGGAAACGAGCCTAGCACCGCAATTGCTCCATTAGCCGGTCGATCCACATGGGCGGGAAAGCAAACGCCTCCCTGTTTAGCAACAAGAGCCGGAACTTCTTCAATGGGAATGGTGGTGGCGTTTGAAAGCAAGCATTCGTCACTTCCTACCACATGGTCTTCCCCATCCAAGATGAGCTGTTCTCCGAAAACATCCACTTTATTGGGTATCTTCACACGTCTTGAATCCACAACACCATCAAAAGCCATGGCATCTTCCAAAGTTTCAAATAAACACACCACATGAATATCTTCGGCGGTTGTTAGTTCCATTCCCGCAACGGGAATAATTCCGTTTTTCTTGGCTGCTTCAAAAAAAGCAGGACAATTTTTACAAGTATTATGATCCGTGAGTGCCACAATTTGCAAACCCGCCAACGTTGCCATACCGGCAATATTGTTGGGCGTCATATCCTGGTCCCCACAGGGTGATAAACAAGTATGAATATGAAAATCGTAATAATACTTACTCATAATTCACTGGCAATATCTTTTAGCGTTTCAAAGGCCGTTTTGGAAGAAGAAAGGATGTTAACCCCTTTTTCCACAGCCATATCCACAATTTCCTTGTCTAGAGTAACTCCTTCGGCAAGAATGACGCAAGAGACATCCACTAGGGAGGCCACTGCCACCACATTCAGGTTAGACATAATGGTGACCCAAACATTTCCTGCTTTTGCACGGCCCATCACCCAACTCAACAAATCGCCAACATAACAACCGGAGACAATCTTCTCCCCTTCGGGCATTGTCACCACAGAAAAAGCATATTTTGTTGCCAATTGATTGACCGTCATTGGATTTACTCCTTGTTTGTTTTTATATTTTTCTCTGCCTGCCGGACCACACAATCTTCAATGGTCGGGCCAAGGCCTTTTACGATATCTTCGGCAAAGGCACGACAGGTTGGAGACCCACAGGCACCGCAGTCGATTCCCGGAAGTTCTTCGTGAAGCGTTTGAATGGCTTCCATCATCTGCATAGCTTGCAAGCGATCCTGACTTAAGAAAGTCAACCCGTCATAGCTTGGTGTCGAACCAAAGAAATACTCTTGTGGAATATTGCTTTCGTCCCCGGCTAAGAAGTTTCGGGAAACCGGCATATACCGTCTCACCGTTTGCAGCCTTGTTTTGGCAATAAACGGGTTTTCAATGGTCATCATGCCTCCCACGCATCCGCCGGTGCAAGCATTGAGTTCAATAAATTCTAAGTCTGGAATGTTTCCATCCTCAATTTTTTCTAAAATATCCACGACATGTTCAATTCCATCAGCTGCTAGATACTTATCGTTGAGAATAGCCGAGGCTTCTCCTCCGCTGGAGGCCCAGCCAATTCCCACCATACCGGCTTTGGATGCCGCTTGTGGTTGAACATCTCGTCTCATAACTCCTAAAATCATAAAGTAAACATCGCTCATGGAAATGACAACGTCCACATGCGATTTGTAATCGCCAAAACCCATATTGATATAGCTAACTTTGGCAGGACAAGGAGAAATGAAATAAATACCAATATCATCTTCATCCAGTTCTGGATGCTCTTCCTTCGCTTTCTTCTTGGCCATAATGGCGGCAATCTCCATGGGAGGAAGCAAAGGAAGCAAGTTTTCTTCTAAAGACGGGAACCGTGTTGAGATTAAACGCATCACCGCCGGGCAAGCCGAACTTAACACCGGCTTCTTTATCCCTTCCCGTTTCATATAGATACGGGTGTATGCGGAAACATATTCCGCGGCTTGTGCCACTTCAAAGACATCATCAAATCCGATATCTAACAAAGCTTGAATGACATAGTCTGCATCTTCCAAATCGTTAAACTGTCCAAACAATGCCGGAGCTGGAAGCGCAATTTTCCATTTAAACTCTTGGTGGTTTTCCCATTTATTACAAAGGGCTTTTCGCGCCCCGTGAGGACAAACACGAATGCATTCTCCGCAATCAATACAACGGTCCGGATTGATTTCAGATTTTCCATCGTGCACACGAATGGCTTCGGTAGGGCAGTGTTTTAGGCAAGTCGTACAACCTGTGCATTTATCCACAAACAACTCAACGGAATGTCGATAACAAGTCTTTCTTTTTGCCACTACTGCTCACCCCCATTACTCCATATTAACGCGCATGGTAATTTTCGTGCCAACACCAACGGTGGAATCAATTTGCATATCGTCTGTATAGCGTTTCATATTGGACAACCCCATACCAGCGCCAAATCCTAAAGACCGCACATGATCGCTTGCGGTGGAATAGCCTTCTTGCATGGCGAGTTCCACATTTGGAATACCTGGTCCGTGGTCGTCAAGAATAATTTCAATGTAATCTTTATAAACATTCACATCAGCCACTCCGCCACCGGCGTGAATGACCATGTTAATCTCTCCCTCGTACATGGCGATGGAGACGCGTCGGATAATATCGGGATCCAATCCCATTTCCCTAAGATTCTTTTTGACTTTAACAGAAGCTTGCCCTGCTGAGACAAAATTGTCTCCATCCACGTCAAAGTGGAAATTTACAAACTCGCTCATGCCTTTTTTTGTCCGTTGGCAACCAGTCCATTGCTATACAAAATGCCACAAGCCTCATACATCCGTTTTTCAGTAGAAAGCATCACCATTTTGTAATCTTTTGCCAACTGAATCATTTCATCCGTCGGCTGTTTGGAGCGCACAAATACGATACAGACCATATCCATCATTTCGGCTGTACGAACAACTTGTGAATTAACAAGACCCGATAAAAGCACGGCTTGATCTTTCACATAGGCAAGCACGTCGCTCATCATATCGCTACCACAAGCTGAGAATACATCACGGTACATATAAACTTCTCCGCAAAGAACCTGTGCATCCAGTAATTCTTTAATGTCACTAATTTTCATCTTAGGGCCTCCCGGCTAAATTAAATCATTCGTATTTAGCAAGAATACTAGGAACCTCGTCTGGATTCAAACGTCCATAGACTTCTTCGTTAATCATCATAACAGGAGCTAAACCACAAGCACCGACACAACGGCAATCCTCCACAGAGAATTTTCCATCCGGTGTGCAGCCACCTTCAATGCCTAAGGTCTCGCACACTTTATCAAAGACTTGTTGGGATCCTTTTACATAACATGCAGTACCCAAGCATACGGAAACATTATATTTTCCTTTTGGGGATAACGCGAATTGCGCATAAAAGGTTGCCACACCGTAGACTTTCTCTAGCGGCACGTCCATACCTTCTGCAATAATTTGTTGCACTTCGATTGGCAAATAGCCATAAATGCCTTGCGCTTCTTGCATAACGGCCATCAAACGACTTTTGTCGGCTTTGTTGGCTTCCACAATTTCACGAAGCTGTTTTTCTTGTTCAGCAGTGCCTTTAAAAGGAACTTGACTCATGATTTTTTTCATTGAAATTATCCTCCATTTCAATTTCCATCCTTGCAAAAAAGATAGAAACACTTAATGCAAAAATACACATCCTTTATTATATAAGAAAACACACGATTTTGCAACATAAATCGTGTGTTTTTCCAAAGGATTTTTCGCTTTTATCAGGACGTTTTCTCGCTATTTTTGAAAAAGTTGTTTTTGGCATTTTTTACATGCTCCATCATTAGTTTTTCCGCCTGTTTCCCATCGTGGTTTAAAATCGAGTCACAAATAGCACGATGCTCCGAAACCGACTTCTCCGCGCGGCCGTCCACATTATAAGAAATATCTCTGGCCCGTTTAATACACTTGTGGTATTTCGTCAGCATATCCCCTAATGTTCGGTTGCCACATCCATCGTAAATGGTCGCATGGAACTCGTTATCGAGCTCCCAGATTTTCTCTGTCTCCCCTTTAACAAGGTAGAACTCTTGCAAATCGATAAAATTGCAGAGAGACTTCTTCTGTTCTTCGCTAGCATTCTCCGCAAAAAGACGGGTTGCATACCCCTCGGTTAAAATCCGAATGGTGTAAATATCCAGCACGTCTTGTTCCGAAACGCCAACCACAACAGCTCCCTTATTGGGGACAATGCGGACCAAGCCCTCTAATTCTAGTTGCATCAAAGCTTCCCGAATAGGGGTGCGACTCACTTGAAGTTTTTGCGATAACTGAATTTCGTTCAAGTTATCCCCTGCCAAATATTCGCGATTAATAATCGCATTTTCAAGAGACTGAAAAACCTGTCGACGCAGGGATCCTAAACCTTCTTCATGCATATTAGAATTTATCCTCTACAAAACGATTGTCATTGAGAAGAGCTACTTGTTTGACGAGCTCATCATCACTAATGACCGTTTGACGGCCACCTTCGTATTGCGCATCCACCCATTTTTTTACCGCCAACACCGCAGGGTCTTTTTTATCCACCGCTTTGCTACCTTTGAGGTGATAATGGGTATTTATCCAATACGCAATACCTGCCACACCGGACGTCGCGCTAATGGCCACAACCGCAGGGCGTTTTAAGAGTTTTTCGGTATCGAAAATATTGTAAATCTCCGTATCTTTCATAAGCCCATCCGCATGGATGCCCGCCCGTGTCAAGTTAAAATACTTGCCAACAAAAGGTGTCATCGGTGGTAACTTGTAATCGGTTTCGTGCACAATGTATTTGGCAATATCAGTAATGACTGTCGGATTCATGCCATCAAACGTGCCTCGAAGCGCTGCATACTCAAACACCATTGCTTCAAGCGGAATATTTCCTGTACGTTCGCCAATGCCTAGCAAAGAGCAGTTGACCGCTCCACAGCCATATTGCCAAGCCGTACTGGCGTTGGATACCACTTTATAAAAATCGTTATGACCATGCCACTCAAGCATATCACTAGAGAAACCAGCATAGTGTTGTAAACCATATACGATACCCGCCACACTACGTGGAAGGGCAACACCTGCATACGGAACCCCATATCCCATCGTGTCACAGGCACGAATTTTAATGGGAACACCACTTTGCTCAGATAACTTCCGAAGCTCAGTAGCGAAGGGTACAACAAAACCATAGAAATCCGCACGGGTAATGTCTTCAAAATGGCAACGCGGACGTAGTCCCGCTTCAATACAATCCGAGACAACGCGAATATATTTATCCAGAGCCTTTTTCCGTGTTAATCCCATCTTATTGAAAATATGATAATCTGAACAGCTGGTTAAAATACCAGTCTCTTTAACATTCAAGTTCTTAACAAGTTCAAAATCCTTACTAGAAGCACGAATCCAAGTAGTGATTTCTGGAAACTCATAGCCTAAATCCATACACGCAAGCATCGCGTCTCTATCTTTTTCCGAATAGACAAAGAACTCCGTTTGACGGATTTTTCCTTTTTTACCGCCCAGTTTGTGAAGCATCTTGTAAATATCCACCATTTGTTGCTTGGTATATGGCGCACGAGATTGTTGTCCATCACGAAAAGACGTATCCGTAATGAAAATCTCTTTGGGCATATTCATAGGTACACGACGATAGTTATAGGTGATTTTCGGAACTTCTGTGTAAGGAAACATTTCCCGAAAAAGTTCCGGTTCCGAAATATCTTGCAATTCAAAGTCATAAGGATCCATTTCTAACAAGTGACTATTAGGATTTAATTTCACCTCACGGTTTTGCGAAATAATCTCACTGTGAATCATAGTATACCCTCGTTTCTTAAGATTGTATACAATTATACAAATATATTCTTTGTTTGTCAACAAAAACCCAAAAGATTTCTTTTAAAATACAAAAGATGCCTCCACTTTCAAGAAGCAGAGGCAATCATTCATTCCTTATCCTATTGATATTTGGTTATTCTCCAATATCCGTAGCATTTCCTAACTGGCCATTAAACTTGACAGACTTCACGACTAAAGCGTTCATATCTTCCTCGCTAAACTCATCCGAATTCTTCACATCGCCTGTCATGACAACATCGTATTGGAAATTACCATAATCCATCCAAAAAACCATCTCATCTAAATTCCAACCAGCGTTTTCCCAACCTGCATCAAACAAATCCTTTCCAGACTTGCCGACCCACTGATCTAACTGGGATTGTGCAGGAATCAATTGGCTCAAATTTTCTATATGGTCAATCACTAGCGGAGAGATTGCTTCTGTTAGTTTTGCATCGTAATCATCCGAAAAAATGTCTAAATTGGATAGTTTTGCAAAGGCATCTTTCGAAAGGACGGCTATCGCACGGTAATACGTTTCGTCTTGTTTGTACACATATACCTAATATTGCTCCGTATAACTAGACTGTTGTTACTCCACATTTTTCGCTTGAATAATGTCTCCTAGCGTCTTAAATTCCGTAGAGGGTGCTTCCTCCTCTTTTACTGAGAAACTGCACGCAGTAAAAATGGTTGCGATAAACAAAATCATAATCCACACAGCCAGTATTCTTTTCATAGTTCTCCTCCTTATCAAATGAGTTAAACCGTTTTATTTATGCATTTTTTGCCATTTGAATTAATAGTCCTGCAACCTTTTTCGCAGCTTTTTCCGCAAACGCATCAAAAGATTCCGGTGCAGACCCATCTGCCAAATCAGAAATGGATCGAACCACCAAGAAAGGAACAGCAATGGCCGTGGCAACTTGTGCCATCGCGCCCCCTTCCATCTCTGCGGCTATTGCCCCAAACTGGTCATGAACGATATCTTTCAGTTCGACGGCGCTTACAAAAATATCCCCCGTGGCAATAAGACCTTCCACACAAGAAACCTTTTTTTCATCGGCAGCTTTCAAAAACCACTCTTTTAATTCGGCACAGGGATAAAAAACTGTTGGTTGTTGATTGTCCGGTCCCTCTATAAACCCTGGAGCATCTCCGATAGCGGATGTATCAAAATCGTGCTGCATAGCACCGCTAGCCACCACAATATCTCCTACTTTCAAAGAACGATCCAGTCCCCCGGCTACACCCGTGTTAATCACGTGGGAAACAGCGAATTCGTCCACAAGGATTTGTGTCACCATGGCCGCGTTGACTTTTCCTACTCCACATTGGGTAATGACCACCTGAACGTTTCCTAGTTTTCCTTCTACAAAGGATTTTCCGGCAATTTGCGATTCTTGAACATTTTTCATTTGCTTTTTCATAAGAGCCACTTCTTTATCCAGTGCTCCTATAATTCCCCATTTCATACAAATCGCCTCCTTATTTTTTAAAGTATACCATTTGCCCCTCTCTTTTTCAACCGTACTTGTTGCACTTTTCCCTATAGTTTGCTATACTTTCACAAGTGAGGTGAACACCATGACAGAAGATAGAATCGCCCGTATTAACGAGCTATACCACTTATCCCAAAAAAGGGCTTTAACCGAGGAAGAAAAGAAAGAACAAGCAACGCTTCGAAAAGAATATATAGACGCCTATAAACAATCCCTTATCAACCAATTAGACCATACCTTTATCGTAGACGAAAAAGGAAATAAACATCCGTTAAGAAAGAAAGACGCTAGCAACTAAGCTAGCGTCTTGTTTATTTTCCGTTAATCAGGATGGTGTCTTCCTCACCTAAAGTTAATTTCACTTTCTTTGGAGGATTATCATAGGCATCCACTAACATGGCAGCAATCTTATCTTCCACCTGACGACGAATGGCCGCACGCAAATCCCGTGCACCACGTTTTCCCCCATGAGTCGTTCTAGCTAACATTTCGCTTACTTCTTTTGTCCAGGTAAGCTCCATATCCCGCTCTTTTAGTGGTTCCACCATTTCTTCTAACATAAGATTGGCAATCTCCACGTAGTTTTCTTCGCTGAGCGGACGGAAATACACAATTTCATCCACACGGCTAATAAACTCGGGTCGCAAAAAATCCGAAAGAGCTTTAATGGCTTTATCCTTTGCCCCTTGTTCTTCATTCTTTCCAAAGCCTAAAAGGTTTTCTTTATTCTGGCTACCCGCATTGGATGTCATCACAATAACGGTATTTTCAAAGTTAACCACACAGCCATGAGCATCGGTCACACGGCCCTCATCAAGAATTTGTAATAAGATATTCAAAACATCTGGATGGGCTTTTTCAATCTCATCGAAAAGAATAACCGAATAAGGTTTGCGACGGACTTTTTCGGTTAACTGGCCGGCTTCATCGTATCCCACATAACCAGGAGGCGAACCAATAATCCGAGACACCGCGTGTTTCTCCATAAACTCCGACATATCCAAACGGATAAGGGTTTCCGGCGTATCAAACAGCTGGGTCGATAACACTTTAACAAGCTCCGTTTTCCCAACACCGGTTGGCCCAACGAAAATGAAAGAAGCTGGCCGACGACGAGGACTAATGTGCACACGGGTACGACGAATAGCCGCCGCTACCGTTGCAATAGCCTCATCTTGTCCTTTAATCTTTGTACGAAGCTCCTCTTCTAAACGAGCAAGTTTTGGCAACATATCTTCTTGAATTTTCGCGGCAGGAATTCCTGTCCACAGTTCAATAACACGAGCCAAATCCTCTTCCGTTACCGGAGCCTCTGTCGCCGCTTCCCGGATTTTCTCCGCCTCATCTTGTGCTTTTAGAAGTTCTGTGTGAATCGAAGCAACCTTTTCATAATCCACTTCTTCTGCATCGTTTTCCGTTTGTTCTTCGATTTGCATCTCAGCAATTGCTTTTTGAAGCTCGGCATATTTGTCCGCCATCTTATTGCGAAGGGCGGTTGCCGCACAGGCTTCATCTAGCATATCAATGGCTTTATCCGGTAAGAAGCGATCCGAAATATACCGTTCAGACAACACTACCGCTTGACGCACCAGTTCATCGGTAAGTTTTACCCCATGGTATTTTTCATAAAAACCACGAATACCTTGCAGAATATGAATGGTGTCTTCAATCGAAGGCTCTTCCACCGTTACCGGTTGGAAACGACGCTCCAAAGCAGCATCTTTTTCAATGTATTTGCGGTATTCATTAAATGTGGTGGCACCAATCACTTGGATTTCTCCGCGGGACAAAGCCGGCTTTAAGATATTCGCTGCCGACATGCTTCCCTCTGCATCACCAGTACCTGCTAAATTGTGCACTTCGTCCACAAAGAGAATTATATTGCCCTCTTGTTTGACTTCATCAATAAGCCCTTTAATTCGGCTTTCAAATTGACCACGAAATTGCGTTCCCGCCACCAAAGCGGTTAAATCCAATAAGAAGATTTCTTTTTCTTTTAAACGCACAGGGACATCCCCGCTGGCAATACGAAGAGCCAATCCTTCCGCGATAGCGGTTTTACCAACACCAGGTTCTCCAATGAGGCAAGGATTGTTTTTCGTACGACGAGAAAGAATCTGGATTACACGATAGATCTCTCGATCTCGTCCAATAATGGTATCAATTTCCCCATTACGCGCTCTTGCGGTTAAATCGGTACAATACTGATTTAAGCAACGGCGCTTCTTTTCTTTTTTAACCTTCTTGTCCGTCTTCTTTTCTTTTTCGGACTCTTCGGTATTTGAGCTAGCTCCACCAAATAGGCCTTGGAAGGGGAAGGTGGCGGCTCCGCCAGGATGGAATCCTTTTCCCTCTTCTGCCTCATCCTCGTCATCGGAGGAATCGTTGCCGCTGAGGATACCCATCATATCCTCCATTTGTTCGCCCATTTGTTCCATTTCTTCTTCCGAAATGCCGAACTTCTTCATCAAATCGTTAACCGGTTTAATGTTCATCTCTTTGGCGCACACCAAACAAAGTCCATCGTTCACAGGCTTATCGTTTTCCATGCGAGTAATGAACACCACCGCGGTTCGTTTTTTACATCTTGAACAAAGCATATAGAAATCCTTTCAGTTGTTAGTTTCGTTCGTTCTCTTCTTTTAATTCTGCGTTCTTTGCCTTGGACAATTGCATAAAGATAGCAAAATACCGTACAAAAGCAAACAACATAGCAGCACCCATCACACACACAGCGCAAATGTATAGCCACTGAGGCATGTTGGGGAAAGCAACAATTGCTCCCGTTGCCACGTAGAAAATAACCGTGGAAAGTTTTCCAAACCATTTGGATTGCCGCATTTTCTCCCCATGTTCAATGAGTAAAAAGCCACCAATGGTTTGGCACACTTCTTTAACTAAGCACAAGGCCATAATCGGTAAAAGATTTAAGTGACGTATGGTTAAACAAACCAGTACCGTCAATTGTGTTAGTTTATCTGCAGCTGGATCTAATATTTTTCCAATTTCGGTAATTTGGTTACACTTACGCGCAATAATTCCATCCAACACATCGGTTACACCGGAAGTAACCAATGCCGCTGCCGCCCAGAAAAGCAATTCCGGATATGTATCGCTCATTAAGTAGGTAATGGCGATAACAGGAACCAGCGCTAATCGAATAATGGATAATACATTGGGAATATTCCAAACCCACTTCATAATTGTTTCTCCTTACGCTTGGGTATTTGTCGAATCTTTCAGTTCATCTAGTAAATTGGCAGGATTGGCGGATTTCGAATCTCCTAACAATCTGACAATTTTGGTTTCTTTTAAGGAATCATAGGTTATAAACCCATTTTTCGGCATTTGTTTAGCAAAGGAAAAGAGCATCATAGAAATCACCCACGCTAAGAGCAACCCTTCAATTGCTCCAATCACTAAGCCTAAAATACCGTTTAACTCTTTTAGGACCGGTAGTTTCATTGTCTTGTTGAGTAAATTTACTAGGCAAGTCAAAAGTACCAGTAAAACCACAAAGAGCACAATCATATAAATCGATGAAATTAAAGATACCGTTAATGGTCTAACCACTTTATCCGCAACTCCATCGACAACATCTGTCTCTTGTGCAGAATCAGAAAGGCCTATTTTCTCCATAGCATCCCAACCATCTTTTACGCCAGCATTCACCATCGCGTTTTGAATGATTTTGGGAAGGCCTTCAATTGTTTTATTGAGTTTTTCTGACATGGTTCCTTTGGCTTCATCCATTTTGGTGGAAATGGAATCTTTTATCGAGGCTTCGATAAATGTGTCGTAGGTCCATTCAGACAATGGTTTGGATGCCCAAATCGCAATTAACAAAGCGGCAACTACCACCACAATTCGCATAATGGACAAGAAAAACCCTCGTTTATATCCGATAAATGTGAATCCAAGGAAAACTGCGGCAACAAGAATATCAAAAATAATCATATTGGTCTCCTTATGGCATAATACTTGCTAACATATACAAGGGATTAATCACTCTCAAATAAGGATAGATAAGTCCCTTTGTAATCATATCTTTGGAAAGTAGCACTGAAACGCCGCACAAAGCTCTTACAAACCATTCAACAGCAATTGTCAATGCAAACACAATAATAATACCAAGGATAGCTCCGCAAATGGGTGCCCCAATGTTCTTAATGGTTTTCGTACGTCTTGTGCTAATTAAGTTTCCTTCAATACGGCGAATAACAAGGAGTTTTAATAGTAGCATACATACGATAAGTGCTAAACAGTACACCACCGCTTTGGAAACCAGTAGAGCTGGCGGATCAGCCATCTTTTGCACGACACAATAGGCATCGTGACTGGATTTATATTCTTTTTCAATTGTTTCTACGGAACAATTGTATTTATCCACAAGCTCCTCAAAAAAGGTTTGGTGCTCTTTAATGAGTTTCTCTAAGTTGCTAGTATCTATGTTTTTTGCCGTTTCTTCCGCTGTATCCAAATGTTGTCCCCCAACGACATCCGCTAATTCAAACGCCGCCTGTTTTTCCATAAAAGGGGTCACAAGGTTATTGGCAATCACAGGCGCTAGGAAGGTTTGCACAACCAACGCCAATAGCACCGATACGATAACGGCAAACACACGCGTCAGCGGAGACCAAAACGATCCCTTTGCAAAGCGAATAATGCACGCGACTACCACAGCAACACAAACGATATCTAAAACAAAATACATAACGGGTCTCCTTATTTTAAAATGTCCCGAAGGTTATACCACATACGCATATAATGGATGGCAAAGCCATACTCCCCAACAGGAGGTTTCTCCTGAAGCATTCCGAGAGCTTTTAGCAATTCCGTGTACATGATTTCTTTAGAGTCCGCATAGAAATCTACATGGTCTCCTTCTCCATCATTACCGGTCTCTACTCCATACACAATTTTAATACCGGTCAAATCCACAGCACGACGTCCATATTCCGCAACGCTAAGTATTTCTTTTGCCGTATCCCGGTAAGCCATCATGCACATCACATCACAGCAATTGGCAATGGCATCAAAAAATCGAACCGTATAGGTGCCATCTCCGTTATCCGTTGGACGACCTTTTTGTTCATATAAAGGGGTAAAGCCTAAGTCATAGATAACCTTTTGTGATAGGAAATCCCATCCACAGCCGATATCCAGTTCTACCCACACACCATGATCTCTCGCTTGTTTAACTTGTCCTAAGAAATTGGTCGCGTAGCCTTGGAACCATTGTTGCCAGCTTTCCGAAGAAGCACGGTCAGCAGCCTGTGGTTCAATATCGCAGTGGAGTCCATACAAAGCATCCGCCGGGTAGATTTCTTTGTATTGAAGGTATAAATTATACGCATTGATAAACGATTTGCTTCCGGCTCTGACGACTCCCTGTTCATCAAATAGCACGCATACTCGCATGTTGCGTTGCATAGCTGCTTGTACGAAATTGTGAATGGTTGTCCGTCCGCTATCGGAATCTAACAACTGTGCACAATAATAATAGATTTCCGTTACTTGGTTTTCCTCTAAGAAATCCATATACTTATCGCGCGTTCTCTCGCTCTCTTGGTGCCACCACCACACGCCCAAAGAAGCCTTGCTATCAGAGATAAAGTTAATGCGTGGGTTTTCATGATTAATTGTTGGCTGTGTTGTTCCCGAAAGGTCCGATTCAAACGTTCCGAGAGAGGGAATCATATGGGCCATAAACTTACGAATGAGCAAAACGTCTTGCAAGTTTAGGTCCCCGTCTTTATTTACATCCGCTGCCTGTTCATGAAAGGTATGAACCCAATCCGGATTTAACAAATAATTGCGAAATCCTAACACATCGCGCATATCGATACTCTCATCGTAATTGATGTCTCCATACTGATACGTTTGAGCCTTGGCAATATTTGCAAGGCCAATGGATCCAATCCACACAATAAGCATACTGATTGCAAGTAAAAAAGATAATTGCTTTTTCATACAATCCCTCCTTTTAGAAAGAGTAGCAATTCATTGCGGTAAGGCCTAAAACAACGGCATCACCGGCAAAAGTACCACAAACCTTCAGTCCACCTATCTCGGTCGCAATCGCTTTTGTCTTGCCGGAGGAATTGCACATAATCACATTGCTATCCGTCAACAGGAAGAAACGACCATACGAACCAGATGAGAAACTTTGATAGGTTTCATCAAAATCGATACTGAAGTCTTCTTTTCCGCTCTTACTAATTCCCAAAAGTTCACAACCGGTTGTCGTACCATAGTTTTGTAACACGAGACCGATTTGACTTCCAGAAAACGCACATCCAATTAATTTCTTATCTGTATAGGAAATCTTGGTGAAATCATTTTTCCCGACACGAACCACCCAGCTTTCGGTATCGCCCACGGCGCCTACCACACTATTGGATAAGAATTCTACTTGACACAAAAGAACACCGGTTCCTCCGTATTTGGTAGGTTCATTATTGGAAGAGGTATTAAATACCAGCAATTTCGATTCGGTTGCTCCTTGGTTAGACTGCACCCCAACGACCGCCATTTGTCGGCCGTCATTGCGTATAGCTACGTCCATGACTAAAATGTCTGAACTGTACCAATGGAGCTTTTCTTTTCCGGATTTGCTATAGCAAATTACTTCGGAAGCATAACTCTTGCTAGACCCGGTAGCGACCACAAAAGATCCATTTCCCGCAATATCCGCCGCCATAATGTTTGACTCGGTATTCACTTCTTTCATGGCACTGCCAAGTGTTTGGGTTTGAATCCGTGTTCCACCCATTTCCGCCAGCAAAATATGATTGCCCGCCGTGGATAGAATCGGAGAAGCAAAGTTATGGTTTTCAGTTTGAACCACACCCGCCGATTTGTTGTAGACTGTCAAGGTATTTCCGGTTAAAAGGGCCAATTGGTTACTCACAGAATCCATTTTTACAACACTACTGCCCTCTGCTTTAGCGGGAAATCCGTCCCCGCTCTCTCCGCCGGTGACCACAATTTTCCCCCAGTTGAAAACACTGACAGGATTGAGAACATCCCAGCGAAGATACACAATAAGGCCAAGTAAAAGAATAATGGCTAAAATGATTAGGCGTTTTTTCGATTTCGGTTTTTTGGAACGTTCCATTCGACGCTCCGCCACCGAACGAGCAACTTCGGCTACCTCATCATTTTCATACTCTCTATTTGCGGAAGAATCCGTTTTTGTTTTTACGTGCGCTTTACGAATACGGACATCGTTTCGTCTCGCCATTCTCCCGCCTCCTTAATAGTAAACTTTCTCAAGATATAATCCCATAGGTGGCGCTGTCGCCCCCAAATCTTGGCGCTTGGTGGTATCCAAGGCCTGTTTTATCGCGTCACTCGGTAGTCGACCCGCTTCAATATCCAACAAGGTACCCACCAAAATACGCACCATATTGTATAAAAAGCCATTGGCTGTCACCGTAACCGTTACCAAATCGCCTTCCCGTTTCACAGAACATTCCGATACAGTTCTTACCGTATCTTCCACATCACTGCCCGCCGAACAAAAAGCTTTGTAATCATGCGTTCCACAAAAACCTTTCGCCGCTTTATCCATTACGCCTTCATCTAACGTTTTCGAAATAAACAACGCACGGTCCTCATAAAATGGATTTCGGTGTTTTCCGTTCCAAATACAGTAGGTATAGGTTTTCCCTACTGCTTGATACCGTGGATGAAAATCTGGCGCCACTTCCCGAACTTTGTAAACGGCAATATCTTTTGGCAAATGCGCATTGAGAGCTTTTGCCATTTTTTCTCCTTGCAAAGGATACTCCGTATCAAGGGTGCAACAAAACATTTTGGCATGCACCCCTGCATCGGTACGACTGCAGCCAATCACCCCCGAACGGACACCGGTTACCTTTTCGATAGCATCCTGAAGGCGTTCTTGCACCGTGACTCCGTTTGGTTGAACCTGCCAACCATGATATGCCGTTCCCACATATTGAATTGTCAGTAATAGACGTGTCATGGTTTTCCCCTTTACAACACTGGTGGGACTACAAACAATGAGGCAATCAAAAGCCCTACAAATACAGTCATCACAGCAATAGCAGAATAGTCTCTACCTTGCATTTTCAGTTGTTTCATCCGCGTTCTACCTTCTCCACCGTGGTAGCAACGGCATTCCATAGCGGTTGCCAATTCATAGGCTCTACGGAAACTCGATACAAACAATGGAATTAAAACTGGAATGAAGGCTTTGATTCGTTGCGATAATCCTCCGCTCTCCATGTCCGCTCCTCTGGCTTTTTGTGCCGACATAATCTTATCGGTCTCTTCAATAAGGGTGGGAATAAACCGAAGAGCAATGGTCATCATCATAGCCAGTTCATGCACATGCACATGAAACACTTTCAGCGGAGAGAACACTCGCTCCATTCCATCGGTTAATGCTGTCGGTGTGGTGGTGTAAGTCATGAGCGAACTTCCCACAATCAAGCAGAGAATACGCACCGCCATAAAACCGGCTTTGTTGAGTCCTCCTGTTGAAATGGTGAAAATCCACCATTTCCAGAGAATGGTTCCACTTTGCGTATAAAAAACGTTAATAAGCGAAGTAATCAAAATAATAGGAATAATCGGTTTAAAACTCTTTAAAATGGTTTTTCCAGGGATCTTTGAACAATTGATGGAAAAGAGTACAAACAAGATAACCATCAGTAGACCCGCCCAGCTTTGTGGAATAAACACCGCAATAATGAAAATGAATGTGTTGATTAGTTTTATTCTGGGATCCATTTTATGCATAACCGATTGACCAGGGAAATATTGTCCTAATGCAATACCATTAATCATGGACGGTCCCTCCCCTCTGTAAGAAAGGAAGCAAAACATCCGCCGCTTGTTCAATGGTATAGGCGTTTTGTCCTAAATCAAATCCTCGTTTTTTCAGTCCCGTAAAAATCTTGGTAACCGCCGGTACGGTCAGTCCCATTTGTTCTAGCTTGTCCACTTGGGAGAACACTTCATAGGTCTGTCCATACATGGCGACTTTGCCTTTGTGCATCACCAAAACTTTTTTGGCGACTTTTGCAATATCTTCCATGCTATGAGAAACAAACAAAACGGTGGAGTTTTGTTCCTCTCGGTAAGCACAAATCTGGTCAAGTATTTGGTTTCTGCCCTTAGGGTCTAGTCCTGCCGTAGGTTCATCCAAGATAAAGACTTCTGGTTCCATCGCCATTACACCGGCAATGGCTGCGCGGCGTTTTTCCCCACCAGACAATTCAAAAGGAGATTTTTGCAATAAATCTTCTTTTAAATGAACAATGGAAGCCGCTTTTTTCACCCGTTGTTCGATTTCATCCTCGGAAATGCCCATATTTTTCGGACCAAAAGCGATATCTTTATAAACGGTCTCTTCAAATAGCTGGTATTCCGGATACTGAAACACCATTCCCACTTTAAACCGGATGTCCCGAATTTGTTTAGGATTTGCCCAAATATCGTTTCCATGCAATAAGACCTGTCCGGCTGTTGGTTTTAATAAACCATTTAAGTGCTGAATAAAGGTGGATTTTCCCGAACCGGTGTGTCCGATAATTCCTACCAAATCTCCCTGTTCAAAGGTAATAGAGACCTCATCTAAGGCTTTTTTCTCAAAGGGGGTTCCTTCCCCATACACATGGGTTAGACCCTTGGTTTCTAGCAAAGAACTCATTCGGCACGCACCTCCATTCTAGAGGCAAGTGCTTCAATACACTCTTCGGTTGTTAGAATCCCCTCCGGCAAAGAAATCCCTGCATCCCGCAAGCGGTCGCAAAGTTCCGTCGGTTGCGGAACGTCCAATTCCACCGAGCGAAGCTCTTTCACTTTGGAAAACACTTCTTTCGGTGTGCCATCTAACCAAATTTCTCCATCATTCATTACCACCACACGGTCGGCTTTGGCCGCTTCTTCCATATAGTGGGTAATAAGCACGACGGTCATTCCTTGGTTTTTATTTAAATCCTGAATGGTATCTAAAACTTCTTTTCTGCCTTGCGGATCTAACATAGCGGTTGGTTCATCCAAAACCAAACAATCCGGTTGCATTGCCAAAATACCGGCAATGGCGACCCGTTGTTTTTGTCCACCAGACAACTTATGGGGAGCGCTATTTTTGTATTCGTACATTCCTACCACTTTCAGCGCATCATCCACACGCTGACGAATTTCTTGAGGAGGCACTCCTAAGTTTTCTGGTCCAAACGCCACATCTTCTTCCACAATAGTGGAGACCAGTTGGTTATCGGGGTTTTGTAACACAAGACCAACCGTTTTCCGGATATCAAAAGCTTTTTCTTCCTCTTTGGTATCCATAGATTCCACCAAAACGGTGCCTCCCGTAGGAAGCAACATAGCATTAAAATGTTTGGCAAGGGTGGATTTTCCGCACCCGTTATGGCCAAGAAGCGCAACAAAGCTACCACGTTCGATTGTTAAATTGATATCTTTTAAAACAACAATCGGTGGTTCTTCTGGATTACGATATTCAAACGATACATGTTGTGCTTCAATCATGTTCTTTATATCCTTTACGTTTTCGCCGTCCAAATTGCTGAAGCGCCACAAGGTAATACCATATGGCTCTCCGAAACAGGAAGGCCGATTTCTTCTGCGAGCACGTCACCTTTTGGTAAGATGGTGCTCATAATATATTGCATAATGGTTGGAGACAATCCCGTTGTATAGAAGTTCACAACCATAAATAGCGGATCTTCGGATAACAGTTTGGCGCATTCCTCAATGAAAGAATAAATTTGATCTTCAAACTTCCAAACTTCTCCGTTGGGACCTCTTCCATAAGAAGGAGGATCCATAATAATGGCATCATAGTGATTGCCACGTCGTTGTTCTCGTAACACAAACTTTAAGCAATCGTCCACAAGCCAGCGCATGGGTTTATCGGCCAGCCCGGAAGCAACGGCATTTTCTTTTCCCCATTGCACCATACCCTTTGCCGCATCCACATGTGTAACATGAGCACCTGCTTTTACGCAAGCTAAAGTAGCGGCTCCTGTGTACCCAAAAAGATTTAACACCTTAATGGGACGATTGGCTTCTTGTATGGTTTTGCTCATCCAATCCCAGTTAACCGCTTGCTCTGGAAAAATACCGGTATGCTTAAATCCCATCGGCTTTAAGTTAAACCGTAAATCTCCATACGCAATTTGCCAAGAATCTGGAATCGGCTTATACGTCTCCCAGTGGCCGCCTCCCGACGCCGAACGAAAGTATCTTGCGTGAGCTGACTTCCAACCCGGATGAGTTTTGGGTGTCTCCCACAACACTTGTGGGTCTGGACGAATTAAAAGAATATCTCCCCAACGCTCTAAACGTTCTTTTCCAGAGGCATCTAATAATTCGTAATCCTTCCAATTGGATGCGATACGCATACAAATCTCCTTACAGTAACGATTGCTGGCCTGGTTGTGCAATGCCTAAATGCTTATACGCTGCCGGCAACACAAGACGACCGCGCGGTGTACGACTCAAAAATCCAATCTGCATCAGATATGGTTCGTACACATCTTCAATGGTAACGGATTCTTCTCCAATCATGGCAGCAATAGTTTCTAGTCCTACCGGACCGCCACCATAATATTCAATCATGGCCTTTAGCATTCTTCTATCCGTCTTATCCAGTCCCAATTCGTCAATTTCCAAACGAGTTAGAGACTCTTTGGCAGTTTTCTCATCAATCATGCCGTTATTCATCATTTGGGCGAAATCACGAACCCGTTTTAACAAACGGTTGGCAATACGAGGAGTTCCCCGACTGCGTGTGGCTAACTCTAATGCTCCCCCATGGGAACAGGAAATTCCTAAAATACGCGCACTACGTTCAACAATTTGAGATAACTCTTCGGCGGTATACAATTCTAAGCGAAGTACCACACCAAAACGATCCCGCAACGGTGCCGACAACTGTCCTGCCCGGGTGGTTGCCCCAACGAGTGTAAAATGGTCTAGCGGTAAGTGAATAGCTTGTGCACCGGCTCCTTTTCCATTCATGATATCAATGGAAAAATCTTCCATGGCCGGATACAAGATTTCTTCGACCGTTCGCGGCAAACGATGAATTTCATCAATAAAAAGCACATCATTGGGCTCTAGACTGGTCAAAAGAGCCGCCAAATCCCCTGGACGCTCTAATGCCGGACCAGAAGTAATACGGAAATTCACCCCAAGTTCTCGAGCAATAATCTGTGCTAGTGTGGTTTTACCAAGACCAGGAGGGCCATACAAGAGCACATGATCTAAGCTCTCGCCTCTTTGCTTCGCTGCTTGAATGTACACCGACAAGTTTTCTTTGTTTTTTTCTTGTCCAATATATTCTGACAACGTTTGCGGGCGAAGAGGGTTTTCCCATTCATCTTCTTCATGATAATCCGCCGAGACCATGCGATCTTCTAAATCCATCGTACTCGGTTCATTTTGACTGAAATATTCATTGTTTTCCCAAGATACATCCATGAAAACTTTCTCCTACCTTCTTATTTAGCAAGATTTTTCAGTGCTTCTTTCACTAAAACTTCTACCGATAAACTGCTATCCAGCTTAGCGACCACCGCCGAGGACTCGCTAACGGAGAAGCCCAGTACATTCAACGCTTTTACCGCCGCTTCCGCGTTTCCGGAAACAGAAGCCACCCCACTGGTAACACCCACATCCGGTGTAAAGGTTTTATACTTGTCTTTTAGTTCTAATACAATCCGTTGTGCCACTTTTGGACCGACTCCTTGCGCCGCTGTTAACGCTTTAAAATCGCCTGTGACAACGGCTGTAGCAACTTTTTCCGGAGACAAAACCGATAAAATCGCATTTCCCGCTTTCGGTCCCACACCCGAGATGGAGGTCAATAGCTTATAGCAGTTTAATTCTTCCTTTTCCGCAAAACCATAAATCTCAATAGCATCCTCACGGACATTTAACATGGTATATAAGAAGACTTCTTCCCCTATGGCAGGCATCCGTTTGGCGGTGTTCATGGTAATTTGGCAATTAAAGCCAACCCCACCACATTCCACAACGGCTACATGGGGATCCAAATAGGTTAATTTTCCACGTACAGAATAAATCACTGTCGTCTCTCCTTATTTATCCTAATATCTTTTGCTTTTGCACGGTTCCTCTTGTTTGTGCATGGCATATTGCAATGGCTAAGGCATCGGCCGTATCGTCTGGTTTTGGTACCGATTCGAGTCCCAGACGTCTTCTGGTCATTTCCATTACTTGGGCTTTTTCCGCTTTTCCAAATCCTGTCACCGAGCTTTTTACTTGCAAGGGGGTGTATTCGTATAGTGGAATAGCTTTTTTCTTTAAGGCCAGCAACAAGACACCTCTGGCTTCGGCCACATCAATGGCAGTTTTTTGGTTATTTTTAAAATATAGCTTTTCCACAGCCGCCGCTTCTGGGTGATACCGGTCAATGAGGGCAAGAAAATCTTCATAGATTTTACAAAGCCTCTCCGAAAAGTCCATTTCGGCAGGTGTTTGTACAGATCCAAAGGCTAACGGTTTCACTTTTCCGTGTTCGGAGAGAATCAGTCCCCATCCCACAATAGCATAGCCAGGATCAATCCCTAAAATAACGATTATCACCCACCTCTTTTCCATGTAAAAACTACATACCTATACAGATAAAAGTATACCATAATTATGGAATTATAGCAAACCTTCTTTTCGCCCTTTTCAAGGTTTTTCGGGCAAAAAAATAAGCGAGCAAATGCTCGCTTATTTTGTATTCTTTTTATTCGAAAGAAGTATCGCCACGATAGGCACTGTTTACAATACAAATGTAGCTCTTACCAGTGGCAACGGTTAAATCTTTTCCGTCTTCCTCTTTAAAAGAAACGCCGTCATTGGTAATGCTGTATTTAATATTGCGATAGGTGCCGCCAGAGATTACATAACCGGTACCATCTTCCATGGCAAAGTCACAGGTCTTTTTGTTTTCCATCGACTTTCTCGCATAGCACACAATAATGTTGCTAACATCCAGCGATGCACCACTATCCGAGACGTGTTTTTCCCAGATACCGTCGGCACCAACCCAGTTCCATTTAGTATATTGTTTTGTCTTCTCATTGTACTCAAATTTAATGGTTTGGTAGCCAGAGAATTGAATGGTTGCTTTTTTCGCTGGATTATCCCCTTTCTTGTTTCCAAAGACAAAGGGTGATTTCACATCACGGTCTTTATCATAACCATACCGATCAAAAGCCGCAATGACTTCTTCCCGACCGGTCATCATACTATATTCGGTTCCTTTAGAATATAAGAGAGATTTATCACGCCAGAAAGCGGTAGAATCAGAACAGCCATCTAAATCGGCCAATCTTAAAGAACGAATCTTAGCTTTACCGGTCACACTACCACCGGCATGGCAATACACCACACCGAGCGAATAAGCCACTTTTACCGAGGGCGTACGAGCACTACGGCAAGGGCCAATCTTATCAGGCAAACGGTCCGCATTGGCAAAAATGGTTAGAAAACGAGTAATACCGCCTTCTGTCTCGATTTCAATATACATATCGGCTTTTTCTAAACCGACTTGTGGACGAGATTTCCAGTTATTACCAAGCACAACACCGATAGGACGTGTATGGCTAGATTTATCAATATCATATTCTCCCGTATAGGGGTTTTGTAGATAGGGATTGGTGGTCGTTGTGGTTTGTTTCATGGTTGTGGTGGTAGGAGTAGGTTGTGTTTCTTCTTCCTTTTTACCACAGCCGGAGAAGCAACACAAAACAAGTGCCAAGACGGTGATAAAAAGTAATGCTTTTTTCATCATTCTTAATCCATCCTTGTATAACAAAGTGCACATTTATTATACACAAAAAAGCGCCAAATATCAATATATTGTGGTGTTTATTTCAAAATTGTAATAATCCATACAAGAAAGCAAAAAAACAAGCAGTATCATTTCTGATACTGCTTATTCTAATAATCAACTAAGAATTAGCCATTGATAGCGGTAACAACACCGGAACCAACAGTACGTCCGCCTTCACGGATAGCGAAACGAAGACCTTCTTCGATAGCGATTGGGGTGATCAATTCAACGTCCATTTCGACGTTGTCACCAGGCATGCACATCTCGGTGCCAGCTGGCAAGGAGATAACACCGGTAACGTCGGTGGTACGGAAATAGAATTGAGGACGATAGTTGTTGAAGAATGGGGTGTGACGTCCGCCTTCATCCTTAGAAAGGACATAAACTTGACCATGGAATTTGGTGTGTGGATTGATGGAACCTGGTTTGCAGAGAACTTGTCCACGTTCGACTTCTTCACGGCCTACACCACGGAGAAGAGCACCAACGTTGTCGCCAGCCTCGCAATAATCGAGGGTCTTGCGGAACATTTCCATAGAAGTAACAACTGTTTTGGCTTTTTCGTCTTTCAAACCAACAATTTCAACTTCTTCGCCAGCTTTAAGAGAACCACGTTCGACACGGCCGGTAACAACAGTACCACGACCGGAAATGGTCATAACGTCTTCGATTGGCATTAAGAAAGGAAGATCAGCTTTACGCTCTGGGGTTGGGATGTATTCATCAACAGCGTTCATGAGCTCAATGATTGGAGCATAAACAGGATCGTTGATGTCGGTGGAACTGCTTTCCAAAACTTGTAAAGCAGAACCTTTGATGATAGGAGTATCATCGCCTGGGAATTCATAGCTGTTCAAAGTCTCACGAACTTCCATTTCGACGAGTTAGAGAAGCTCTGGATCGTCCATTTGATCGCATTTGTTTAAGAAAACAACGATGTATGGAACGTTAACCTGACGAGCGAGAAGTAAGTGCTCTTTGGTTTGGGCCATAGGACCATCGGTAGCAGCGATAACGAGGATAGCACCGTCCATTTGGGCAGCCCCGGTAATCATATTTTTGATATAGTCGGCGTGGCCTGGGCAGTCAACGTGAGCATAGTGACGTTTTTCAGTCTCATACTCAACGTGAGCGGTATTAATTGTAATACCACGCTCTCTCTCTTCAGGAGCCTTATCGATGTTTGCATAATCGGTGAATTCAGCACCGCCTTGCATTGCTAACACTTTGGTGATAGCAGCGGTAAGAGTGGTTTTACCATGGTCAACGTGGCCAATGGTACCAATGTTTACGTGTGGTTTGTTTCTTTCAAATTTTGCTTTTGCCATTGTAAATTTCCTCCTTATATAGGTAACAGGATTATTATTTTTGCATAATCACAACGCCATTTTACCAAGTTTTCCTTAGAAAATCAAGTCTTTTTTATAAATCACAAGACCTTAATCTTCTTTTTTAGCACGCTTGGAGATAATGGCCTCCGAAACACTCTTCGGAAGTTCTTTGTAGTGGCTTGGTTCCATAACATATTGGCCACGGCCTTGTGTTTTAGAACGTAAGTCGGTTGCATAACCAAACATTTCAGCCAACGGGATGCCCGCACGGATTTGTTGGGCACCAGAGACAGCATCCATACCTTGCATTTCGCCACGACGAGAGTTGATATCACCGATAACATCACCGGTGTACTCGTCCGGAACGGTAACGGATACTTTCATGATGGGTTCCATCAAAACAGGATCAGCTTTGCGCATTGCCTCTTTGAAGGCCATGGAGCCGGCAATCTTAAAGGCCATTTCAGAAGAGTCAACCTCATGGTAAGAACCATCATAGAGGGTAACTTTTACGTCAACGACAGGATAGCCAGCCACGGTACCCGATTGCATAGCGCCTTGAATACCGGCATCGACAGCAGGAATGTATTCCTTCGGAATCGCACCACCGACGATGGCATTGATAAACTCATAACCTTTTCCTGGTTCGTTTGGTTCCAATTTGATTTTAACGTGACCGTAATGACCTTTACCACCAGATTGACGGGCATATTTGGTATCCACATCTGCTAAGCGACGAATGGTCTCTTTATAAGCAACTTGTGGTGCACCGACATTTGCTTCCACTTTGAATTCACGCAACAAACGGTCAACAATGATTTCCAAGTGAAGTTCGCCCATACCAGCAATAATGGTTTGGCCAGTTTCTTCATCGGTATAGGTCTTGAAGGTTGGATCTTCTTCGGCAAGTTTTGCCAAAGCGATACCCATCTTCTCTTGACCAGCTTTGGTTTTTGGTTCGATAGCAACACGAATAACCGGCTCCGGGAATTTCATGGATTCCAAGATAACAGGGTGTTTTTCGTTACACAAAGTATTACCGGTTGTGGTGGATTTCAAACCAACAGCAGCTGCAATATCACCAGCATACACTTCGTCAATTTCTTGACGATGGTTGGCGTGCATCTGCAAAATACGACCGATACGTTCGTTTACATCTTTGCTTGAGTTGTACACGGTAGAACCAGCTTTTAAGGTTCCGGAGTACACACGGAAGAAGCAAAGTTTACCAACGAATGGGTCTGTAGCAATTTTAAATGCCAAGGCAGCAAATGGTTCCGAGTCGGAAGAGTGTTTTTCAATCTCTTGATCGTTATCAGGATTGACACCCTTAATAGCAGGAACATCTGTTGGAGCGGGCATATAATCGACGATAGCATCCAATAACTTTTGAACACCTTTGTTACGGTAAGAAGTACCGCAGCAAACAGGAACCATAGTATTGGCGATGGTAGACTTACGAATAACACTCTTGATTTCATCAATGGTTAATTCCTCGTCTGCAAAATATTTTTCCATCAAGGCTTCGTCTTGTTCTGCAACGTGTTCTAAGAGCTCTGCATGGTATTGGTTGGCTTTCTCAATCATGTCCTCTGGGATGGGTTCCTCGCGAACATCTTTTCCCAAATCGTCATAATAGATGTAGGCTTTCATTTCGACTAAGTCGATAATACCTTTAAAGAACTGCTCAGCACCAATTGGAAGCTGAATCGGAACAGCATTACATTTTAAACGTTCTTTCATCATGTCCACGACACGATAGAAGTCGGCACCCATAATGTCCATTTTGTTGACATAAGCCATACGCGGAACTTTATATTCGTCCGCTTGACGCCAAACGGTTTCGGATTGGGGTTCGACACCGCCCTTTGCACAAAGAACCGTAACAGAACCATCCAAAACACGAAGGGAACGTTGCACTTCTACAGTAAAGTCAACGTGGCCTGGGGTGTCGATAATGTTAATACGGTGGTCTTTCCAGAAACAGGTGGTAGCGGCAGAGGTGATGGTAATACCACGCTCTTGCTCTTGCTCCATCCAGTCCATGGTAGCAGAACCATCGTGTGTTTCACCGATTTTATAGTTAATACCGGTGTAATACAGAATACGTTCTGTAGTTGTCGTTTTACCAGCATCGATGTGAGCCATGATGCCGATATTACGCGTTTTCTCAAGAGAAACTTTACGAGCCATTTTGTCCTCCTCTTACTTAAACATACGTTGCCGTAATTACCATCTGAAGTGTGCAAACGCCTTATTGGCTTCTGCCATCTTGTGGGTATCTTCACGCTTCTTAGCGGCTCCGCCTGTTCCAGCGAGAGCGTCCATAATCTCGTTAGCTAATCTTTCTTTCATAGTTTTCTCAGAACGAGCACGAGAATAGGTAGTCAACCAACGAAGTCCAAGAGTCACACGACGATCTGGACGTACGTCAATCGGGACCTGATAAGTAGCACCACCGACACGGCGGGCTTTTACTTCGAGCAATGGCATGATGTTTTCCATGGATTGCTCAAACACTTCAAGTGCATCTTTGCCTGTTTTTTCAGCGACGATGTCAAAAGCATCATAAACGATCTTTTGCGCAACACCGCGCTTACCATCAAGCATAATGTTGTTAATAAGACGGGTCACCAACTTGGAATTGTACATTGGATCTGGCAACACATCACGTTTCGGAATAGAGCCTCTTCTAGGCATTCTACTTCCCTCCTTCATAGAAATGATATCATCGGTACTCGGAAGTGACAAGCTTCCGTTGGCCAAGCAGAGACCCTATATATAATGGTATATATATAGCTGCTTTTAAGCCGCGTTTAGTGTCTTCCTTACTTCTTTTGGCGTTTTGCACCATACTTGGAACGAGCTTGCTTACGGTTGGCAACGCCTTGGGTATCCAATGTACCACGAATAATGTGATAACGAACACCAGGCAAGTCACGAACACGTCCGCCACGTAGTAAGACTACGCTGTGTTCCTGCAGATTGTGTCCTTCACCAGGAATGTATGTGGTAACTTCGATACCGTTTGACAAACGCACACGAGCTACTTTACGAAGAGCAGAGTTCGGTTTCTTTGGGGTCGTTGTCTTAACAGCAGTACACACACCGCGTTTTTGTGGAGCATTACGATCGGTTGCAATTTGTTTTTTGGAGTTCCATCCTTTTAACAATGCAGGAGCCTTCGCTTTCTTTTCCACATCGCTTCTTCCCGTACGGACCAACTGGTTAAATGTCGGCAAATCAAACACCTCCTTGATTAAAAATTATCTTCAGACTGTGCAGACTCCTGCCTGCACAGTCCAAATATTAAGTTTATCATCGGTTTTCTCAATTGTCAAGGATTATTCCTCAATAACAGGGGCTTCGTCGTCTTGATCATCGATCATGCTGCGAAGTGCATTTACATAAGCATTATCATCGGATGCATGGGTATTAATAACCTCCACTTCGTTGTATTCCCGAATACCGGTACCGGCAGGAATCAACTTACCAATAATAACGTTTTCTTTGAGGCCAACCAACGGATCCACCTTGCCCTTAATGGCGGCATCGGTTAACACACGGGTGGTTTCTTGGAAGGAGGCAGCCGACAAGAAGCTGTCGGTGGCCAAGGCGGCCTTGGTAATGCCAAGAAGCACTGGCTCATAGGTCGCTTCCTTCAAGCCCTCTTCCCCGTTATCGATACGATTGCGAACCTCTCTGTTAGCATCGTCTAAATCCACACGATCCACCGTGGAGCCTTCAATCAAGGTAGTAGAACCCTTATCTAGGATATGGGCTTTACGCATCATTTGACGGACAATAACTTCAATGTGCTTATCGTTGATTTTAACGGCTTGTAAGCGGTAAGCAAGTTGGACTTCTTCTGTCAAGTAGTCTTGGACCGCTTTGGCGCCAAGGACTGCCATAATGTCATGAGGATTGATAGAACCTTCGGTCAAACGATCGCCTGGTTTTACCGTATCCCCTTCCATAACACGAATATGGGTTCCAAATGGAATGACATATTTCTTCTCAACAGGTGTACCATCTTTGTCTTTGCCGTTGACTAAGACCATCCGTTTTTTCTTCTCTTCTGCAAAGCGAACTTCGCCTTCGATTTCGGAAATAATGGCATGGTTCTTAGGATTGCGTGCTTCGAACAGTTCTTCAACACGTGGCAAACCTTGGGTAATATCTTCTCCAGATGCGATACCACCAGTATGGAAAGTACGCATGGTGAGCTGAGTACCAGGTTCACCGATGGATTGAGCCGCAATGGTTCCGACCGCTTCACCGACAGTAACCGGTTCCACGGTTGCTAAGTTAGCACCATAGCAGTGGGCGCAAACACCATGTCTGGCTTGGCAAGTCAAGATAGAACGCACTTTCATGGTTTCAACTTTATAGTCATCCACCAAACGTTTCGCATCGGATTCGGAAAGCATATGGTCACGAGAGAAGATCACTTCGCCAGTTTTGGGATCGGTAAAATCTTCCACGAGGAAACGACCAACAAGGCGTTCCACCAATGGTTCGATAACGGCATCACCATCTTTAATGGTGTACACTTCAATACCTTCATGGGTTCCGCAATCGTCTTCGCGGATGATAACGTCTTGCGCAACGTCCACCAAACGACGAGTCAAGTAACCCGAGTCAGCGGTACGAAGAGCAGTATCAGCCAAACCTTTACGGGCACCACGAGAAGCGATGAAGTATTCAAAGATGTTTAGACCTTCACGATAGTTGGCACGAATCGGAACTTCGATAGCGCGTCCGGATGTATCGGCAATCAAACCACGCATACCAGCGAGCTGACGAATCTGAGCTGCCGAACCACGAGCTCCGGAATCGGCCATCATAAAGATAGGATTGTATTTATCCATGTTGTCATTCAAAGCCTTTCCAACCTTTTCGGTGGTGGCGTTCCAAATGTTAACAACATTCTTATAGCGTTCATCATCGCTCATGAGACCTTGGTCATAAAGTTCGGTGACTTTATCGACTTCTTGCTCGGCTTCCGCAATCAAATCCTTCTTCTTTGGAGGAATGGTAGCGTCAACAACCGAGACGGTCAAGGAACCGATGGTCGAATAATGGTAGCCTTGGTTCTTAATGGCATCCAACACTTCGGAAGTATCGGCAGGACCATGAACCTTAATACATTTCTCAATAATTTGTGAGAGTTTCTTCTTATCAACTTTGCAGTTGATTTCGTACTCAAACTTATCTTCGTCACGATTGACAAAGCCTAAGTCTTGAGGTACTGGACGGTTGAAAATGATGCGACCAACGGTCGTATCAATGAGTTTGCTCTCTTCATTGCCATCGATGATAGCGGTCTTACGGACCTTACTCTTGGCATGCAAGCTAACCGCTTTGGCATCATAGGCCATCAACGCTTCATCTTCATCGCGGAAGACTTTGCCTTCGCCTAATTCCCCGTCACGATCATAAGTCAAATAGTAAGAACCGAGAACCATATCTTGGGTTGGCACCGCAACTGGTTTACCATCGGATGGTTTTAACAAGTTTCCAGCAGCCAACATTAAGAAGCGAGCTTCTGCTTGTGCTTCC
>JAGCZP010000048.1 GCA_017959985.1 Clostridia bacterium
AAATAACTGGACGTAGCATCTTATCCAGCACACTGGTAGAGAGTAGATATTTGTCAAGGGGATAAAAGCTACAAGAGGTAACCAGACAAAAGGCAATGAGACTCGCGGAGAAAGAACGCATGCCGTGAGGTTTTGTTAGGAATCGAAGGAGCAAGGAACTACCCATCCCGGTGGTGAGAATGAGGTTTTGGGTAAAGGCGGCGGCGAAGAAATAGAGGAAAAAGTCAGAGAACAAGGTTTTCATTCTTCTTCCACCTCCTCTTCTGCAGTTTTTCCTACGGATTTATTTTTTATCCACTGTAAGCAAGCTGCCATCAGTCCTACGAGGATAAAGGCGGAGAAGGATACGGTGATTTCCGGAAAGTCAATTTGAAGAGAGAGTGGTATATTCCAAATGGAATTCAACGCAACCACCTCGCGGATAGCACCCACCACACAAATGACAACACCAAACCCTAAGGTGGTAGCAAAGGATTCTAAGATATCCAGTCCTAAGTGTGGGGGACGGCTGTCGTTGTGATAAGCTAGTAGGGTATTGATTGCCAAAAGAGGTAAAAAGAGGTAGAGAGAGGCGTAGAGTTCTGTGGAAACGTAAGTGTTTAATAAATACGCGATACCAAAGAGGGCTCCCATAGAGAGAAGAGCATAGAGAGGGGGATGGAAGTCTCGTGGCAACCGTTTTCCGATTAAAGACATGAGAAAACTGGTAGGAACTAACGCTAAAAAGGTACAGACCGTTAAAGCAACGGCGCGTTTTAGGGTAGTGCCGCCGGCGATAATGGGACAAAGCCCAATGGCTTGTACCAAAACAAGGTTGTCATGTAAAAACATGCTGAGGAAAATTTTACGTTTTTTACGAGGAACTAAGGTAGATTTCATGCCATCTCCTCCTTTCTTCTCTTGGGGTTATGAAGGAGTTTCCAGCATTGACGATCTAAGATGGTGCTTAAGGTGTTCATCAGTAACACCGCAAAACACAAGCCTTCTTCGAATCGTCCAATATGGCGGAAGACCATTACAAGGATTCCTGCAAAGATTCCGAAGAAGAGACGGGCAAGCCAGTGGTTGGGGGTGGTGACGGGATCGTTTAGCAAGAAAATAGCACCAAAGATTAAATAGCCGGAACACAGTTCTAATAAAACACTGTTATACCAGGTACCCTCCACGCGAGGGAATGCAATGGCAATGAGGGCGCAAGTGGCTAAGAAAGATAAGGTAATAGCAGGAGAGGCGGATTTGCGCACAAAGAGGAAAATCATACTGGCGCAAAGCACCAAAATAGCGGTGGTGGCAATGGATCCCGGTACTTGTCCTAAGAGAAATTCATACCATAAATAGGAACTGGTACCACCCGTTTGTAAACTGGAAGCCGGAGAAGGAGAAACGGAAACATTTTGGAATAAAAGAGCATTCGTTACTTCAAATCCGGATTCTGGGTATTGGAAAATAAGACCGGGGAAACATTGGGTGATAAAAGCAATGCCAGCGGCAGCTGGATTAAAGAGGTTTCTACCGGTTCCACCAAACGCCATTTTAACAAGTAAAATGGCAAAGGTAGTGGCAACCATTCCCAGCCAGAAGGGCGCGGTTGGCGAGAGCATTCCCGTGATTAACAAAGCGGTAATCAGGGAGGTTCCATCTTTTATTTGTGGTTTTCTCTTTAAAAGTAGACAGGCAAAGGCTTCACAAAGTACGGCGGTTGCCATGTTGAGAAAGGCCAGTAATAACGGACGGGAACCAAAGAACACGGTTGAGAAAAGGAAGAGGGGTACTAAGGCAATAAACGCGTCCAATGATAAACTAACCGGTCTTGCCATATGGTGGACAAAGGGTGCACGTCTTTCATTCGTCATGATGAGGCCCCCAATCAAATAAGATAACTCCTGCGACGGTGCTAGCTTCTAAAACCAATTCGCTAACGTTTCGTTTGGCAGGGCAGATATACGAACAGGCGTTGCATCCGTCACAGGCGGATGGGTGAAACGCATCAATGCCAGAATACTGGTTATTCTCAAATCGACGGGCAATTTCATAGGGTAAGAGATGTTTGTGACAAACTTTGGCACAACGGCCACAGTTTAAACAGGGACTGGATGCGTGGGTTTTGACAGCATCGGTCCCAACGATACAGGTCATACCGGGGACAATCGGAATATCAATGGAATCCAAAAGCAGGCCGGTCATGCTATCTCCTAATAAAACTTCGGAAGAAGGATCGGAGACGCCACAAACTTCTAAGGCAACGCGCAATGACGTGCCAAAAGGAACCCGCATGTTGATGGGCAGGGAGGCCGCAGGGCCTGCAATGGTTAAAATGCCTTCGGTTTGGGGTTCTTTGTAAGAAGCAGCGCGATATAAAGCGCGGCAAGCCTGTACACCGATACTAAAAGGCGCAAGGCCTAAATCGTCCAGCTCTTTGTGCGGATAAAAGTCAGGCTCAAAGGTTTGCAGGTGTTCCGGAGGGATTTCTTTTTTGAGCTCCGTTTCGTGAACGCGGGTAAGGGCAACGGCAATTTTGTATTCCGCAGCGTGAATAGCACGGGCGGCCAAACGAAGCCCCTTTAACACTTGGGTATAGTCTTCTCGTAAGGTGGCCCAGGCGCTACAAGAATAGAGTTGATCTTCGATAGCGTCTGCCACGATGCATGTGGGATAGAGGTCTACCATCCCTTCCAATTTGTTGGCAAGGGGTAGCCCATCAATTTCGTCAATAATGCCATACTCTCTTGCAATGGCAACGAGTTCCTCGGCGGTGAGATCTTCGGTATCTAGTGGAGCATCTAATTCGGGTTCATCCATGGTCATACATTCAATAATGGCATAGGTGGTTTTCCCTAAAAGAGGGTGCTCCGCTTCATAGGTGTCGGTTAGGATTCCGGATACGCTGGAATACACCGGCGTTCCTTTTTCATCCAAAGGTTCTGCTAGCAACTGCCCTTGGGAGACAGGACTGTCTTTTTCCAAAAGCAAGCGACATTGCACGCCATATTCACTGAAAATGGGGAGAATAACTTGGCGAATATGGTCGGGACGTAATAAAGGCAAAGAGGCCATAGGCTCTTTTTTATAAGGCAGATACGTACCGCGGTTTTTTTGAATCCTCATCAAAACACCTCCTTTTTATAATTGGTTGCGTTTTTATAATTCGTGAATGGCCAAGACAAGACCAATTGGGTCGGGATTGGTGAAGAGGGCGTTGCCCACCACCGCCATGTCGACACCAGCATTGGCACAAGCTTCTGCGGTTTTACGATTGACACCACCATCCACTTCAATGGTGAAGGAGAGATTACGCTTCTCTCGTTCTTCGACTAAAGCTTTTACTTTCTCTAGTTGTTCTTCCATAAAGCTTTGCCCGCCAAATCCTGGCTCCACCGTCATTACTAAAACCAAATCGAGAGAATCTAAATAAGGGAAAACGGAATCAACGGGGGTGTTTGGCTTGACCGTTAATCCGACTTTTATATCCCGTTCTTTGATTTTGGCAATGGTTTCTTCGATGTTGGCATCGCTTTCCACATGGAAATTAATCAGATTGGCACCTGCATCGATAAAGGCATCCACGAGCCAGTCTGGATGTTGCATCATCAAATGCACATCAAAAAACAAGTCGGTTAAAGGACGCAAACGTTTGATGACGGGAGGCCCAAAGGTTAAGTTCGGGACAAATACCCCATCCATAATATCCAGATGAAGCCAATCAGCTTTGGTTTCTTCCACAAAATGGATTTCTTCTCCAATTTTGGAGAAGTCACAGGTTAAAATCGAAGGAGATACTTTCATTGATAATCACCTTTCTCTAAAATGGTTAGCACATCGAGAAGATTCGTAATACGGGGAATGGAGGCAGGGGCGTGATGAAAATCAAAGGCATCAAAGTATACCGGGTGCATGTGGCCGTTGATAGCCCCGTCCATATCGTAATAGGGATGGTCGCCCACATAGAGGCATTCTTCAGGGCAGACGCCTAAACGAGAGGCGGCACGCTGAAAGAGGCGGCCATCGGGTTTATGGATGCCTTCATCTCCGGAGACAACCGTCAAATCTAAAAGAGGGCGTAGTCCGGATAAGGCTAATTTACGGTTTTGCATTTCGGAATAGCCATTGGTAATCACTCCTACAAGAAATCCCCGTTCCCGTAGTTTTTGTAACACTTCTTTCGCTCCGGGAAACAAACAGGTTTCTGAGGGAAGCATTTCGTTGACTTCTTTTATGAGGGCGTCAATAGAAGGGGCTTCTTTCCATTGCCATAAGGCGATGATTTTCGGGAAATACTCCCGGTAAGAAATATAAGGGTTCTTGCCGATGTAGGCATGGCCATTTCCGTTTTGTTCCCACATGGTTTGTACACGGAGTTCTTGTTCTTCTTTGGACAGAGTGGGGAAATATTTGGAAACAAACCGCTGGGCATACCGCCGAAACGCGACGGTGCGGTCTTGCAGTGTTTCATCAAAATCAAAAAAGACGGCTTTGATTTGTTTAGAAGGCGTAAAGGCTTTTTCTAATGTTTGAAAATCGTTTTGAATTTGTGTTTTTAAGGCCTCTAGGGACGGGAATGCCATTTCCTCTCGTAAAAAGCGCACGAGACGGGTTTTGATTTGTTTCCCGTAAAGAGAGCCGGTATAACGGGGAATCCACGTTTCTGCTAGGGGATAATCACTACCAACGGTTGGTTTTATTCCCACGTTGGTTAGGGCAAGATACGAGGAATCGTCGATATCGATAGAAGAGATATACACTCCATATTTGACCGATAAAATGGAAGGATCCAGAGGTTGGTTAATGGTGGGAAAACCGAGAGATTCTCCCAAGTGGTTTCCTTCAATAATGGGGGTGTGAATCCAATAAGAGTGGCCAAGCATTCGTGTTGCTAAGGGGAGGTTTCCCTCTTCTAAACAATGGCGAATGGCTGTGGAACTAACGGGGGTGTCGTCACAATAAACGGTTTTGGCGATAACCACTTCGATGTGTTCTTTTTCACAAAGGGTCTGCAGCACCGCCACATCTCCGGCGCCGTTTAATCCAAAACGAGTGTTTTCTCCGCAGCAAATCCGTTTGCAATGGAGATAGTCACGGAGAACTTTTGTGACAAATTCTTCGGGACTTAAAGAACGAAGACAGTCAAAATCAAAATCGAGAATCTCGTCTACACCGGTTTTGGCTAAGAATTCTTGTTTATCGTCTTTGGAAAACAGGGGAAGACTCTCCTTGGGTTTTTCTTTGGCGTTTTGATTAAAGGTTAAAATCGAGGAGGTCAATCCACCGGTATCTTTTGTTTGGGCTATCACGGCCAAATGGCCAATGTGGACCCCATCAAAAACCCCTAGTGCAATGGCACGGTCGGTTTTTGGAAGGGGCTGCGTGAGAGACCCAATGGAATAGATTTGCATATAGGGCACCTTCTTAAAAGAAAGGATTTAGGGAAAGAGTTTTAACGGAGAAAGCTGATCGTCTTTTGGAGATCCGAGTCCTAAAAAAGTGTGGGCGGGAGAATAGACACGGACGGTTTCACAAACGGGGTTTTCTAAACGATCTAAGAAGAGAGATCCACCGTTTTGGAAAC
>JAGCZP010000049.1 GCA_017959985.1 Clostridia bacterium
TAAGACGGCGGTTTTCCCAGCCCCTGCCGCCGCCGAAACCAAAAGGGTTCCACCGTTCGCTTCTATACAAGTTTTTTGTTTGTCGGTCCAAACGGGATTTGCCATCCTTTTCACCACCTTTTCTAGGGTTAGTATACGCCTTTTATTGTACCGAAAAAAGGACTTATTTTCAATAGAAAAACAAAAACTGGCCGCCGTTTGGCAGCCAATCATTTAGAGACTTACGGAAGGGCTTTGGTTGCAATTTCTTCGTCAATCTTTTGAAAGAACGTATCGTAATCCATGGTTCCCAAATCTCCTTCTTTGCGGGAGCGAACCGCTAAAACCCCGTCGGCAATTTCTTTGTCGCCTAAGATAATCATATAGGGGACTTTTTGCATCTGGGCTTCCCGAATCTTGTAACCGATTTTTTCGTTACGTAAGTCGGCTTCGCAACGAATGCCGTGGTCAAAGAGCTTCTTCGCCAAAGCGGCGGCTTCGTCGGCTTGTTTTTCGGAAATCGGCATAACGCGAATTTGTTCCGGAGCTAGCCACAACGGGAACGCTCCAGCGTATTTTTCGATTAACAAAGCCAAGGTGCGCTCGTAGCAGCCGATGGAAGTTCTGTGAATGATGTAAGGATTCTTCTTTGAGCCATCGCTATCCACGTATTCCATGCCAAAGTTTTTGGCCAGCATTTGGTCAATGTGGATGGTGATGAGGGTGTCTTCTTTGCCGTGAACGTTTTTAATTTGAATATCCAGTTTCGGACCATAGAAAGCGGCTTCTCCTATCCCGATGGAATAGGGAATTTGTAAATGCTCTAAGATGCGTTGCATACTGCCTTGGGCTTCGTCCCATTGTTCTTTTGTTCCGATGTATTTCTCGGTATCTTCAGGATCCCATTGGGAGAAACGATAGGTAACGTCTTCGTAGAGTCCCAACGTTTTTAGCATAAAAATGGCTAACTCTAAGCAGTTTTTAAACTCTTCTTCTAATTGATCCGGACGGCACATTAAGTGGCCTTCGGAAATGGTAAATTGTCTGACACGAATGAGGCCATGCATTTCGCCACTGGCTTCGTTACGAAATAGGGTAGAAGTTTCGTTGTACCGTAAGGGCAAATCCCGATAAGAACGGGCGCGGTTTAAGTAGGCTTGGTATTGGAACGGACAGGTCATAGGACGAAGGGCGTACACTTCCTCCTCGTCGGATTTTTGAGGATCACCAAAGATGAACATACCATCTTGGTAATGATCCCAGTGCCCGGAGATTTTATACAAATCGCTTTTGGCCATAAAAGGCGTTTTGGTTAATTGCCAGCCGCGTTTTTGTTCTTCGTCTTCCACAAACCGTTGCAAAAGTTGAATCACACGAGCGCCTTTGGGGAGCATGATGGGCAGGCCTTGACCAATAACTTCGGAAGTGGTAAAGAGTTCCAGTTCTCTTCCCAGTTTGTTGTGATCCCGTTTTTTGGCTTCTTCCAATTGCTCTAAATAGGCGGTTAATTCCTCTTTTTTGGAGAACGCGGTACCGTAGATACGTTGGAGCATTTTGTTTTTTTCGTTTCCACGCCAATAGGCACCGGTACAAGAGGTGAGTTTATAGGCTTTGACACAACCGGTGGACATTAAGTGAGGACCGGCGCACAAATCGGTAAATTCTCCTTGTTTATAGAACTTAATGGCTTCGCCTTTGCCGGCATGTTCTTCCATAAGTTCTAGTTTATAAGGTTGATCGGCCATGAGCTTTTTGGCTTCGTCTAGTGGCAATTCAAAGGCTTCCAGCGGGAGGTTTTCTTTGATGATTTTCTTCATCTCGGCTTCGATTTTTTCTAAATCTTCAGCGGTGAAGGGTTCTTGGGCATCAAAGTCGTAATAAAAGCCGTTGTCAATGGCAGGTCCAATGGCCAATTTGGTTTGGGGAAATAGCCGCAAAACGGCTTGGGCTAAAATGTGGGAGGCGGTATGCCGATAGGCCCATTTTCCGTCGGGGTCATCAAAGGTTAGAATTTCCAAGGATGCATCTTCGGTGAGGGTTGTCCGTAAATCCACAACCTTTCCGTTGACCCGTGCGGCGCAGGCAGCACGGAATAAGCCCATAGAAATGTCTTTGCAAATGGATTCGACAGAGGTATTTTTTTCCACCTGAATCGAATCGCCACCTTTTAAGGTAATGGTAAGCATTGTAATTCCTCCTTTATGCAATAAAAAAAGCCACATCCCCAAAAGGGACGTAGCATACGCTTACGTGGTTCCACCCTAGTTCGACACAAAAACTGTATCCTTAAGGGACCGGTAACGAGGTCAACCGATATGCCATACTAATATTTCCGACATATGACTCCGGGATGGTAACTACGTTTCTTCTCTTTATCTCTCTTGCAGCCTAGTGAGAGACTCTCTGAAAAGAGACTATGGAAAGTAGCGTTCCCTTCAACGTCTTTGTTCGCCTTGTATCATAGCACTTTCGAAAGGGAGTGTCAAGGAAATAAAATTGATTTTTATAAGGTTTTAGTATAAAATAAAGGCAGTTTTTAAAAGGCACAGGAGGGATACAGATGGCAAAGAAAACCATTGTGACCATTGGGCGGACTTCGGGAAGCGGAGGAGCCACCATTGGAAAGAAATTGGCAGAAGCTCTGGGATGGGACTTTTACGATAAGGAACTGCTCAAAGAAGCGGCCAAGGAAAGTGGACTTTGCGAGAGCATTTTGGAATCCTTAGACGAAAAGCCAAAGAGCCTGTTGTACTCGCTCGTTATGGACCCTTACAGTACCCATGCGCTCATATCGTCTCCTTATAACAATTTGGAACTCAATGCCAGTAGTGCCATTTTTGATGCCATTAAAAAAGCTGCCGAGAAAGGGCCTTGTGTTATCGTAGGTAGATGTGCCGATTATGCTTTGCGGGATAACGAGGCGGTCCTTAATGTCTTTATTCACGCTCCAACCGAATTTTGCATCGAGCGGGTTCAAAAAAAGTATGGCTGTTCGGAAGAAGAAGCCCGTGAGACCATTCGGAAAACCAACAAACAACGGTCTGCTTATTACAACTATTATTCCAGTAACAAATGGGCGGAGTTAGCTTCTTATCATCTGTGCATGGATAGTAGTGTGCTAGGACTAGAGGGAACCGTGGATTTCTTAGTGGATTTCTTATCGAAAACCTAGGATGCATAAATAGGTAGAATATTTGACAAGTTTTGAATATTGCGTATAATTAGCAACAGTGGGTCAAAACCCATTAGTTTATCGTATAAATAAAAAGGGGTATGAACAATGAGAAGAAGTATTGCATTAGTTGTCGTCTTGGTATTGTGTGTTGCTTTGTTAGCGGGTTGTAATACCGGTAAAGAAGAAACCACCAGCACCACCGATTCAAAAGCGGCTACCAAAACATTAGTGATGGGTACCAACGCCACCTTCCCGCCATATGAGTACGTGGATGACAACGGCACCATTATTGGTATTGACGCGGAAATTGCCAAAGCCGTCTGCGACAAATTAGGCTATGAATTGCAAATCAAAGATATGGAATTTGATTCCTTAATTCCAGCCGTTCAAGCCGGTTCCATTGATTTTGCTATGGCCGGTATGACCGTGACTGACGAGCGGAAGGAATCGGTTGATTTCACCGATAGTTATGCTACGGGTGTACAAGTGGTTATTGTCAAAGAAGATTCGGCAATTAAAACGGTTGATGATTTAAAAGACAAAAAAATTGGTGTGCAATCGGGTACGACCGGTGACATCTATTGCACCGACGATTATGGTCAAGAAAATGTGAATCAATATGCGAATGGCGCTTTAGCCGTTGCCGCCTTAGTCAATGGTCAAGTGGACTGCGTGGTTATTGATAACGAACCAGCCAAAGCCTATGTGGCAGCCAACACCGGTCTTAAGATTTTAGAGACCGAATATGTTACCGAAGATTATGCGGCGGCTATTTCGAAAGATAATAATGCTCTTCTCACCGAATTTAACGGTGCTTTAAAAGAATTAATTGCTGACGGAACGGTAAAAACCATCGTTGATAAATATATCAAAGCAGACGCCTAAGAGTAAAAAAACGAAAGACAATGGGTGGCTTTTTCGAAAGTCGCCCATTAACTTATCTATGTGGGGGAACATATGAGTACCTATGCCGATTGGTTTGCTTGGTTCGAAGAAACATCCTTTTGGGGTTGGTTTACGAGCATTCCTAAATGGATGGCACCTGTTTGGCTTCAAGAATGGGTGGCAAAGTTTTGTTACCAGTTTTATCAAACCTTTATTTTCAATAACCGATGGACCTTCTTTGTGGACGGTTTAAAGATTACCTTCATTGTCACCATCGGCGCCCTAATTCTAGGAATTATTATCGGCTTAATTGTGGCCGTTATTCGTACGAGTTACGACACGGTGTACAAGCCGAATTTCCTGTTGCGCCTTTTTAATGCGCTTTGTAAGGTCTATTTAGCGGTCATTCGTGGAACACCGATGATGGTACAACTCCTCATCATGGGTTTTGTTGTGATGGTTCCAAAAGAGCAAACCGGTATGATTATTTGCGGTATTATTACTCTGGGTATCAACTCCGGTGCCTATGTGGCAGAGATTGCCCGTTCGGGGTTACAGTCGGTGGATAGCGGCCAAATGGAAGCCGGTCGAAGCCTAGGACTGTCCTATTTACAGACCATGCGCAAAATCGTCATTCCCCAGGCTATTAAGAATATCTTACCAGCTCTTGGAAACGAAATGATTACCCTTTTGAAAGATACTTCGCTTGTTTCGGTAATTGCCTTGCGAGACGTGACCAAACAAGCACAAAACATTGTGGCAAAGACCTACCAAGCATACATGCCCTATATCAGTTTGGCCGTTATCTATTTAATTATTGTGCTGTTTTTGACCAAACTGTTGACCATCTTTGAGAGGAGGCTGCGTAAGAGTGAACGGTAAGGGACCTGTCCTAATCAAAGTGGAAAACTTGTACAAAGATTTCGGAGATATTCCGGTTTTAAAAGGCATTAATACGGAAATCCATGAGGGAGAAGTGGTGGTTGTCATCGGTCCTTCCGGGTCGGGCAAATCCACGTTCTTACGTTGCTTAAACTGCATGGAAGATCCCACATCTGGTAGTATTTTCTTTGATGGGGTGGACATTGCGGATCCCAAAGTGGACATTAATGTACATCGCCAAAAAATGGGTATGGTTTTCCAGCATTTTAATCTTTTCAACAACAAAACGGTTATTGAAAACATTATGTTGGCCCCCGTGACTATTGAGAAAAACCGTATGAAGGCACTTCGCCGCAAAAAACTTTTGGGCAAAGAGATTTTGGAGCCGATTCTTTCGACCAGTGAAATCAAGAAAAAAGCCGAAGAAAAGGCTATGGAACTGTTAAAACGCATTGGTCTAGAAGACAAACGGGATGAATATCCGGCAATGCTCTCCGGTGGACAAAGCAACGGGTTGCCATTATTCGTTCTCTTGCCATGAATCCCAAAGTGATATTGTTTGATGAGCCAACTAGCGCTCTTGATCCGGAGATGGTGGGAGAAGTGCTGGAACTGATGAAACAATTGGCGCGGGAAGGAATGACCATGGTGGTGGTTACTCACGAAATGGGATTTGCCAAAGAAGTGGGTTCCCGTGTGTTGTTTATTGACGATGGAAACATTTTGGAAGAAAACACGCCCAAAGAGTTTTTTGATCATCCCAAAGAACAACGCACCATTGATTTTTTATCAAAAGTGTTAATTTAAAGGGAGATACCGTCTTTTTTTAGACGGTATCTTGTTTTTTGTTTTCTTTCTAGGTTATAATACGTTTTGGAGGGGATCAAGATGAAGATTCATGATATATCCAGAGATTTGGTAACGGCTCCCATTTATCCGGGAGATCCAAATCCGAAACTAACCAAAATTGCCGATTTAGAAAATGGAGATTATGCCAATATCTCCCATTTGTCCGCTTGCCTTCATAGCGGTACCCACTTAGATGCCCCTCTTCATTTTTATGCCAATGGAGACGATATTGCTTCCATTGATTTACACAAAGTAATCGGCGAGTGCATGGTCATCGAATGGGACGGTGTGATGCTAGGAACGGATGCCGAAAAACTGTTGCCACGACTGGATCACCAAGAACGTGTCCTTTTTAAAGGGACGGCCCAGTTGACCCAAAGTGCGGCATTTGTATGGATTGATGCAGGAGTAAAACTTATTGGTGTGGAAGGAACATCCGTGGCTGTCGCTGCAGAAACGGCCACCGTTCATCGCGATATTCTCTCTTCCGGCGCCTTAATACTAGAAGGTCTTGACTTGTCAGACATTCCCATGGGACGGTATTTTTTGTTTGCGGCCCCCATTAAAATAGAAAACGTGGAGGGAGCTCCTGTACGAGCGCTTTTGATTGAAAGATAAGATATGGCAAATATCTTAAGAATGTGAAAAAAGCTCCGAGCATTTCGCTCGGAGCTTTGCTTTTGTATGTTATTCTAGATTTCCTTTTTTGCTGTTTGTTTTAAGCAAGAGTGTGCCAAAGAGTGTGAAAAGTAAAAGAGAGAGGAAGAAGGTTTCCAATAAAGAATCACTGGTGTTAGGGGATTTCTTATTTTGGTTATTCTCTGGATTGGCATTTTGAGATTCTCCATTAGAGGTTTCTTGTTCGGAATTCTCAATGACGGAGGAATTGTTGTTGGAATTATTGTTATTGTTGTTATTATTAGAATTTCCTCCTTCGGAGGTTTCCTCTTCGGAAGTTGTCTCTTCGACGAGTTCATCAATGACAGCGTATTGACTAAAATGGTCTACCCAAGCAGCAACAAATTTTCTAACCGTTTCTCCTTCGGCAGGGAAGTAGTCTTTATCAACGATTTTGATAAAGTTTTCATCGCTATCGTAAACTTGGTATTCGATGTCACCAAGGTAGGAAACATCGTCGCCAATAGTAATTCTTACGACGTGAATATCTTCGTCATTCCAGGAATCGTCCGTATCGTTGGGGATTTCTAATAATAGGCGCGTTTTTCCAGGTAATTGACCGGAAGTTTCCACACCATCAACCTTTAAGAGGATGTTTGCGACGTAAGCATTTTCTATAGTAATATTTCCGTCATATTCCGCACCCAAATCGGTTGACAAATTTTCGATTTCGATTTGAACATCGTGATCTGCGAAGATTTCCAGTGGGTCTTGTAAAATAACGTTTATGTTTTTTTCTTTTCCATTTATCTCGATGGCTTGAGAGGAACCGGCAAATACGGTGTTGTTGCCAGTAATAAAGGTGCCATCGCTATATAGATAAGGAGAGGTGTTTTCTGCGATATATTGGCGTGTTTCATTGATATCTCCGCAACGGGAACACTTCTTTTGCATGATACCTAGTTGTTCTTCGGTTGCTACTTGCGCAATGACATCTTTATAATCGTGCCCTAATGCATCAACGGCAACATTTTTTGATTGCTGTTCGAAAGCTTCGTTTGCAAACGTTGCTGTGTAGGTTGTAGTTCCCGCTTCGGTGCAGGTGGCAGTTGTTTCGGGCGAAGTTTCGACGGTTTCAGTTTCAACAGCGATGCAACCGTCACGAGTGCAGAGCCTTGTACAGGTACAGGTGCTATTGTCAGCAGACCAAGAAGGGATGACTTCTCCCCACGCATGCCCTAGGGATTCCCCGGTGGTGGCGGATTCAAATTGCACGGTAAAACCAGGCTTTGAAAAGGTTGCTGTGTATGTGGTTTTTTCGCCTTTTGTACAGGTAGCAGCGGTTATGGAGGTGCTTGCATTGACTTTCTCTGAGACCCATTTATTGCATTTCGTACATTGATGTTTGGCCTCGCAAGTACTCTTATCAGCAGACCATTCGTAGGACGCCACTCCAAATGTGTGGTCAACGTGCTCACTTTCTTCTTGACATCTTGTACAGCGTTGCCAGTGTTGGGTTTCGTTGGAATCGTAGGCAACGTTTACAAAATCGTGACCATAAGCTTGAGTGGTTTCTTCTTGGATGGTTGTTTCGGTTGTGCCATCGGCTTTTAAGTATTTATGGCAGTCTTCACAACAGTAATATGTGTTATTTCCATTTTGTGTACAAGTGGGCTGTTTGAATGCGGTTTCTATTTTGTTCACGTGTTCGCAAATGTTAACGTATACGTCGCAACTATCGGAATATTCCGTGCCATCAATGGTAACCGTAATGACTGCATTTCCCACTCCGGCTGCGGTAACAACACCATCACTATCTACGGAGGCTACCGTATCGTCACTGCTTGTCCAAACAAGGGTTCCGGAAGCTCCCTGAGGGGCGATAGTGGCGGTTAGATTGCTTGTGTTTCCTTCCGTCAATTCAAGTTCATGGCTGTCGAGGGAAACGCCTGTTGGCGGAAGGGGTGGTGTTGTTACATTGACAGTCGCACTATTGAGAGTTAAATCAAACACATCGCCAGCGGTGGAGGACCTGGCAAGTTTTGTTCTGACATTGGCTCCATCCTGTTCAATGAACCCGACCGTTTGATTGCCCGATGTTTCCTCTTTTACATTGCAAGTAAATTGCAAAATGGTTGTGTTTTGGAAACTTGTGTATTTTGCGTTGTTATCCTCTTTCGCACCACAATTAAGAACGGTTAGCAGTTTTGCGTCATTGGAAAAAATGACACAGTCTACTGGTGCGAAAAGAGCATTGCTAACGCTTGTTTTTACGGCGTTTACATTCAGTTCGTTAAAGGATAACCCTTCTGGAATGTCCAGTTGTATTTGAAGAACGTTTAAGTCTTCAATAGGCCCTAGGGTTACGGTGTAGGTAATCGTGTCACCGGGATGGGCTTCTGACATATTGGCGGTAATGGTAAGCGTGGCTGTTGGTTCTGCCATACACATGGTTGCCAAAAGCAAACCAGTCATGACGGCAAAAATTGATAGTAGGGATACTAAAATTTTTCTTTTCATAGATAGATTCCTCTCTTAAAAATATTTAAAAAAGCCGCACATAATTATAAAAGAACTCCCTATAAAAAGTCAACTCTATTTTGGATTTTTTTGTTAAAAAATCGGTGATTTTTCATTGCTTTTTTACGGCGTTAGTGGTATACTCTCTACTAGACAAAAGAATACTTATCAAGAGAGACGGAGGGAACAGGCCCTATGATGTCCGGCAACCTGCCACTGGTAAGGTGCCAAATCCTGCGGGTAAGCCCGAAAGATGAGTGATGAAATAAGCGCTGTCAGACGGGCAGCGCTTATTTTGTGTAGACTTAGGAGGAATATATGCGTAAGTTATTTACATCCGAATCGGTAACAGAAGGTCATCCTGATAAAGTGTGTGACCAAATATCGGATGCGATTTTGGATGAGATTATTAAACAAGATACCAATGCACACGTGGCTTGTGAGAGTATGGCGACCACCGATAATGTGTTTATTATGGGAGAAATTACCACGACGGCTCATTACGATGTGGAAGCGATTGCAAGAAAAGTCATTTGTGATATTGGGTATAATGACGATTCTTTAGGATTTAATGGAAAAACCTGTAAGGTAACGACTATTTTGGATTGCCAATCTCCGGATATTGCTCAAGGAGTTAACGAAGCACTTGAAATTCGTGGAACCAAAGGAGATAAATACGATGAAATTGGGGCTGGGGATCAAGGCCTTATGTTTGGTTATGCCTGCGATGAGACAGAAGAACTGATGCCACTGCCCATTGCTCTGGCTCAAAAATTGGCAATGCGGTTAACCGAAGTTCGCAAAACGAATGTCTTATCGTATTTACGTCCTGATGGAAAGACTCAAGTGACTGTGGAATACGAGGGAAACAATCCTAAACGCGTGGATGCAGTGGTCTTGTCTACCCAACATAGCGAAGACGTATCTTTGGAGACCATTCGTAAGGATTTAATCGAGCAAGTTATGAAACCGATTATTCCGGCCAATCTTATAGATGAGAAGACAAAAGTGTATGTGAATCCTACTGGACGCTTTGTGGTGGGTGGCCCTCATGGCGATAGTGGTTTGACAGGTAGAAAAATAATCGTGGACACCTATGGTGGCTATGCTCGTCATGGTGGCGGATGCTTCTCCGGGAAAGATCCAACGAAGGTGGATCGTTCGGCTGCGTATATGGCGCGCTATGCTGCTAAAAATGTGGTGGCCGCTAAATTGGCCAAACGTTGTGAAGTGCAGCTAGCGTATGCCATTGGAGTAGCCCGTCCGGTGTCGGTTCGTGTGGATACGGAGGGAACCGGTGTGGTGGCTGACGATATTCTGTCCGAGGCATTGACCAACGTTTTTGATTTTCGTCCTGCTGCCATTATTGAAACCTTGAATCTTAAGAATCCGATTTATCGTCAATTGGCCGCCTATGGACATTTTGGAAGAGAAAATTTAGGGGTGAAATGGGAAGAAACCGACAAGGTAGATGCCCTAAGAGCCCTTGTAAACCAGTAAGGAGGGATAACAATGCGTATGAAACTATATGGTAATCATATTGATCCTGCTTGTGTCTTGTGTCGTGAGAGTCGCCGCACAAAAGATCCCAACACGGTCTTATGCAACAAAAAAGGAGCGGTTCCTGCCAATTCTCATTGCTGGTCTTATGAATACGATCCTCTAAAGAGAATGCCGAGAACTAATCCCGGTGCGAATGCAAGTGAAGAATAAAAAAACTGTGATGATTTGGATTATCCAATCATCACAGTTTTTCTTTTTTGTTTAGGAAAAAAAGTTTTCTACTTGTTTTTCGGTAAGTCCGTTGCTAGAACTTATGGAATAGGAATACCCTTTGTGTTCAAAGAGGATAAGGTAGATGTGTTGTGCCTCTCCTTTTAAGGTTACCGTCATTCCTTGCATGGTTTTGGTATAGACGTTTTTGTATTCGTTGTAATCTCCGGAATTA
>JAGCZP010000050.1 GCA_017959985.1 Clostridia bacterium
CAATATCCTCATAAGGAAATATTCCCATTATCTTTTCCTCTCTTATGCTTTATGGCCTCCCACTTGCTGATTTCGTTCTTTCGCGGTAGCCCCTTCTTCAAAATTCATACCTTTTAGTATGGCATTTTTTCCATACTTCTTTTTAATCCCAATAATAGCCTCTTGCTGTTTCTTTTCCCGTTTTAGGGATCGTTCTTCTGCTTGCTTTTTTTGTTGTTCTTCATTCCCGTCCACAAAAAGACTCATCTGTTGCGGCTTTTCTTGTGCCTCCGCTTCCCTTTCTAAACACACTTTATCCGCAACCACCGTCAAACGGCGAATTTTAAGCCGCGGATCCACAATCGAATCATACAGTTCCATCACCGCTTTTGTGATGAGCTTTGTGGAAGAGGTTTTTCTGTGAATATGCACCGTTCCATGAGCATGTTTGGGAACAGCTCTTCCATACCGGTCGGTGGTTACCGGTCCTTTGTATCCATTATCCCGCAAAGGCCCTTCCAAATTCACTATATCATACCCGATGGTCAACACCATTTGGTCGGTTACAAGATGCTTTTCCACCAAATCTAGCACAAGCCCATCGGTCATCTCTTTAACAATGAGTTTTGCCTTGTCAAAATCATAGGGAGTTGATAACACTTGTCCCACACTAAGACTGTGCGTTTCCGGCCGAAACGCTTTAATGTCCGCAATAGTGCAAGGCTCCCATCCCCAGGCATGATCAATGAGCAATTCGGCATTCACCCCAAAAAGGGAATATAACAGTTTTTCGTTGTGATAGTCTGTGTCCTTTCCAATAGAACAACGAGCCACATCACCTAGGGTATACATGCCGTGAGCTTCCAATTTTTTCGCATAGCCCACACCCACGCGCCAAAAATCTGTTAGTGGACGATGATTCCAAAGTTCTTTTCGGAAAGACATTTCATCAAGTTCCGCAATACGAACCCCATCTTTATCCGCCGGCATATGTTTGGCAACTATATCCATGGCCACTTTGCATAAAAACAGGTTTGTTCCAATACCCACGGTTGCCGTAATACCGGTTTCTTTTAAAACATCCCCTATCATTTTCATGGCTAGCTGCCTAGCCGTCATTTTATAAGTTGCCAAATACGGTGTCACATCAATAAACACTTCGTCCACCGAATACACATGGATGTCTTCCGGTGCCACATATTTTAGATAAATATGATAAATTTGTGTACTCACCTTCATGTAGGTCGCCATTTGTGGCGGTGCCACAATGTATGATAACTCGCAAGAAGGATTACGCTCGAGTTCCTCGCTATCATAGGAAGATCCGGTAAAGGTTTGCTTCGGTGCTAGGGCCTTTCGTTTGGCATTAACTTCTTTAACTTTTTGCACCACCTCAAACAAACGAGCTCTTCCGGGGATTCCGTAAGATTTTAGTGAAGGCGTTACTGCCAAACAAATCGTTTTCTCTGTTCGGGTAGGGTCTGCCACCACCAAATTGGTTTTTAGTGGATCTAAGTGTCGTTCCACACATTCCACGGAGGCATAAAAGGACTTAAGATCGATTGCGACATAGGTTTTTTCTTCCATCCTTTTTCCCTCCTTTTACAACTTAATCGGAATCTCTCCTGCAATTTCTAATGTATCCGGTGTCACTTTGCACGTTAGTGCTCGTAGGGTGACCCCCGCCTCTTTTGCTTCTTTCAAGACTTTAGCAAATTCCAAATGAGTTTGCTCATTAGGACGAAACTCCCGCATTTGTTCCATTTGCACCACAAAGATAATGGCATTTTGCAGTCCTTGTTTTTGAAGACTTATGAGTTCTCTAACGTGTTTTATACCACGCTCTGTCGGTGCATCCGGGAATCGGGCCACACCCTCCTCTTCCAGTGTGCATCCTTTGACCTCTAGATACCCGGTTTGTCCCTCTTTGGATACAAAAAAATCAAAGCGTGACTTTCCCTTTTTAACTTCTCTTTGATAAATGTACCCCTTTTTTTGTAACCATTCTTCTACAACGGTATTGGGAGCTTGCGAATCCATATTGACAAGCAAGGGCTTTTGTTCTGGTCGCTTCTTTTCTACCGCCACCAAATCATAGGCCGTTTTCCGGTTAGGATTTTTCCCTTTTTCCAAATACACCACGTTTCCCTGCTCTAATAGTTCGCGACACCGTCCGGTGTTTTTCACATGGACAATCTCTTCTTTTCCTTGCAGAAGCACGTGAGCAATAAAGCGATTAGGTCTTTTTAAAAACGTAGCTTTTTGAATGTGATGATAGGTCACAAAACCCCTCCCACTTTTTCAAAACTCTACTAGATAGTATACCATATTCTCCCAATTTTATAAAGGAACCACCCAAAGGCTATTGCTATCTATTTAAAATTTTTTTATAATATTAAACGTGAAAAAAAGGAGGAGAGAACGTATGAAAAAATCCTTTATAAGCATTTTTGCAATTCTTGTTTTGATAGTAGGTACCTTTATGAGTATTACAATGTTATCCTCAGCGGAACTGCAAGGAACCGTTTTATACGAAAGTAGTTCTAGTTTTTCTAAGACGGCAAAAGCCGGAAAGGTTGGTTCTTGGTTTAAGCAAGTAACTGCCATTCGCGCCGATATTATAGCCAACGGTGCCATCCACCCTGACCAAGGGGAATACTACGAAGTCGTTGTAACCGGATACGTTTCCTCCGGGTCAGCCAGCATCTATTTAGGCGAAAACGTTTCTTGGGAAGAATACCATGGAACCGGCGAATCCCTTACCACAACCGAAAAAACCGTTACTTGGA
>JAGCZP010000051.1 GCA_017959985.1 Clostridia bacterium
AATCTTCTTCGCTCTCAAGCAATGCTAATTCTTTTTCACACCGAGTAGGAAGGGAAATATCATCCGAATCAATCCGAGCCACAAATTCGTTCGTACACGCATCCATCCCTGCAATACTGGCCGGACCGCACCCCGCATTTTCTTTTAGTTCTACAACTTTGAAAATAGGATAGTTTGTTTGATACTCCAAAATCATCGCGTCTAGTTCTTTTGTCAGTGGACCATCTTTTACCAAAACGTATTCACTTGGCGGTACCGTTTGTTGCAGCATACTGTCTAGGCACTGCTTTAAAAACTCTGGTTTTTCTTTTGCGTAGACAGTGGTTAGCACACTATAGTTTGCCATACCATTCCCCTTAATAAATAGGTGTCACCCAAGATGTGTATTTTTCTGCCATTCCTTTAGCGGCTTCCACATATACTTTATGAAGCTGCTCGGAAATTGCGTGTGTTTTTAATGTGTATTGGTCAATACATGTTACCGGCGTTAATTCCATTGCCGAACCGCACAAAAAGGCCTCATCCGCTGTAAAGAGTTCTTCCGGTTTGATGGAGCATTCTTCCACCCCATACCCTAAGTCTTTCGCGATGGTCATTAACGAATCTCTCGTAATACTCTCTAACACCGCATCGGTTAGCGCAGGGGTAATAAGCGTTTGATTCTTAATCATAAAGAAGCAACTACCTGGTCCTTCCGAAACGGTTCCAAACTCATTCAAAAACAAACAGGTATCAAATCCCTTTTGAAGAGCTTCTCTTTGTCCATACCGACTGTTAATGTAATTGGCGCCACATTTGATTTTCGGTGGCATTGCTTTTTCACTATTGCGTTTCCAAGAAGAAACACAAAGTCGCAATCCTTTTTTATTGTATTCTGCGCTGGTTTTGTTACGAGGAATCGGTGCCACAAACATTTCCACTGGTCCCTCACTACCCCAAGAACCAAATCCGTCCACAAACAAGGTTTGTCGCACAGAAATGTTCTCATCAAACTCGTTGGCTTTAATAACATCCACCAGTGCTTGCTGCAATTCCTCTTTGGAATAGGGACAGTCGATTTGCAATATCTCCGCCGATTGAAACAGCCGACGATAATGATCGTTAAGTCTAAAAGCATACAATTGCTTTTCTTGTTCGTTCCAGTAACACGGAATTCCTTCAAACACATTTAATCCAAATTGTGCCGTAGGAGCAAGAGCCGGTATCACCGCTTGGTGAACCGGAATAATCTTTCCTTTAAACCAAATACGTCTTTCTTCTAATGCGTACTTCATGGTGTCCCCTCTTACTGTTTCCAATTCTCCGACTCTTGATTTTGCTTCATAACCTCTTGCGATTCCTCCACATTTTTCATAGAAAATACACGAGCAATTGTCAAGAACCATATTTGTATATCATAAAAAATCGTGTATCGTTTCACCTTATCGATATACAGATTATCGTAGCGTACTTTTTCGTCCCATGTCATTTCGTTACGTCCAGTCACTTGCGCCAATCCTGTAATCCCAGGCAAAACCGTAAACCGTCTTTTGTAGTCTTCGTTTAAACTTTCCTTGGCCGGAAAATGGCCTACCACAGGAGAGCGTGGTCCCACAAAGCTCATATCCCCTTTGATTATATTCCACAACTGCGGCAATTCGTCCAGACTGGTTTTCCGAAGGAATCGCCCCACCTTTGTAACACGAGGATCGTTAGCAAAGCTATACACGCCGGTCCCTATATTTTGTGCATTCACTACCATTGAACGAAACTTGATCATTTGATAGGATTTAAAATCTTTTCCAATCCGTTCCTGTTTAAAAAACACGGGGCCTTTCGAATCACATTTAATCGCAATCGACAAAAGCAAGAAAAGCGGAGACAACACAATAAGAGCGATAAACGCTATACACGTATCTATCCCTCTTCGAATGGTAAAATACATTGCTTACTCCCCATTTTCTTTTGCAAGCTGCATCGATTGAACAATCTCTTTAACAATACAAATGACTTCCTGCCTATTTTCTAAAAGACGTTCCTTTGACATTTGCGGCAGGGTGGCTTCGTATTGTCTCAGTGCTTCCACATTTTGTCGAAACACCTTTTCAATATCCTCAATAGACCGTCCCTCATAATCACAAAAAGAGCGGGACAGAATAACCCGTGTAGAGCCTAGGCGATAGTGTTCCATTAACACTTTTTCCGCTGGCAATAGGCCCTCTCCCAACCGAGCAATTCCACCAAATCCATAAGGAATGCCTACCGATTTAAATTTCTTACACAAAAACTCTACCGTACCATCGGTTAGCATTTCAAACAAAAACGTTTTTCCATAAGAAATGCATAAATCATTAATCCCAATATGCATTTCATCAAACCCACCAAGCGTCAACACATCATCAACACAGTTGACCGCTTCTTTGGTTTCTAACAAAAGAGAGGTTTTGCACCGTCCCTTGACTACGTTTAAAAACTGGTTCACTTCCTCCACAGTTTTCCAGTAAGGAAGCATAATCCAATCGGCTCCGGCCTCAAGTACCTTTTCAATTTCCCACGCGGAATCCTCATACCAGCTGTTAATCCGCACCATCATTTCCGCCGCCGTTAACCGAGGTTTTATTTTCGAAATATCCTCTATACAATGATGGGATTTCACCGTATCTAAATTCTTTTGGCGCAGTTCTTTTCCACGGGTTTCCAAGTCAACCCACACGCGATCCACGCCATATTTTTCTGCTACCAGCGCAACATCCGGTCGGTTTGTAATATAAAACAGTTGCATCACTCAAAACCCTTCTGCTTTCATTTCCTAAACGCTATACAAATCCAACACCATATCCGATTGGTGAAGTGCTTCTTGGCTAACTTTCCTTTGTAGTAAATCCCAATTTGGTTTTCGACTGGTTAGGTTATGGGCATCACTGCCAAACACGAAAAGGTCGTATCCTTTCAGCACTGTCTTAGCAAACCGTTTTTCAAAACAACTAGCAAAAGCCTCGTTGTTTAATTGCAAAATAGCATCCAAAGAAAATAGTTCTTTTATTTCCTCTTTGGTATAAAAGGAAAGATACCGATGCACGTGAGCTAAAATCACCTGAAGATGAAATTCTCTAGCCACGTTATAGATCTCTTCCCCCATCCATTTTGCGTAAGGACGATAGGGCAGTTCCAGCAAAATAAGGTTCGTCCCTTCTATGGCTAATTGTTTTAAATCCTCCATTTCCGAGAGACCTTGTTCCACCGCTACCTCGGCTCCCAAACGAACATCCGTAAGTTCCCACTGTCCGCGCGCCGTTTCAAACGACTCTTGACGTTTTTGTAAAAAGGAATGAATGGATTGCTCCCGATGGGCATAGAAATGCGGAGTGGCAACGATTCGCTGCACACCCTGGCCTTTCATTTGCTCCACCATCTTAGCGGACATTTCTACACTATCGGCGCCATCATCAATCCCGGGAAGAATATGGCAATGATACTCTGTTCTCATACAATCCCATCTTTAAAAATCTAACGCAGAATCCTTTTCTTTTTGCAGTTCCGGTTCGGTCGGCTTAGAGACATAATAGCCATAGCCACTTCCGTACCCGTATCCTTTTTTATAATACTTGCCGTTTTTCTTGGCGTAATACGCGGAAGAATGCTTATACTGAATATCGTTTAAAATGAATCCAAACATATTCATTTGAGCAAAATCAATCTTTCCGATTGCCTCATCCAAATCCTCATCGGTGGTAGAACCAAAACGAACCACCATTACAATGCCGGAAACATCTTTTGCCATTGCCACCGCATCCGTCACCACGTTAATCGGGGGTGTGTCCATAATGATAACCGAATATTGTTTACTCAAGGTTTGTAGTATTTCGCTCATATTCGAAGATGCTAGCAATTCTGACGGGTTTGGCGGAATCGGTCCTGCCGTCATAATGTCTAAGTTTTCCATAACTTCTGTCTGAATACACTCTTCTAGCGTATTCATTTTGCTAATCGCCGAAGATAAGCCTGTCTTATTATTTAGTTTAAAAATCTTATGTTGCATAGATTTACGCATGTCGGCGTCAATGAGCAACACCCGTTGTCCTCCTTGAGCGAAAGCAATCGCAATATTGGAAGAGGTTACGGATTTCCCTTCGCCAGGATTACATGACGAAACGGCGAAGATTTTCTTATCCATAGTAGACAAAGAAAAGTTCATATTGGTACGAATCGATTTATAGCTTTCCACAATATAAAACGGAACTTTTCGATCGGTTAATTTAAAGTAGGCGGTGCGCATCGATGTCTTGTTCTTCTTGTCCGTACCATATTGCTGGATTTCTCCGATAATGGCTTTCTTATACCGGTCTCCAAGTAGAGTCGAATCCTTAACCGTGTTATCAAAGAAATCAATCACAAAGATAATGAGCATCGACAACATAAACGCAATGGCCGCACCCGTTAATCCATTTTTTGTGCTATTGGGCGCCACAGGGGTGTTGTACACTTTGGCAACGTCAATCGTGTTGATAGATCCTACACCAACGGCTTTTTCCACGTATTCCGGCGCCACTTTGGTCAAGGTATTACAAAGATCTGCCGCAATTTCCGGGCTCTTGGTGGTTGCCGTTACTTTCACCGCCGAAGTATCCAGCACCGAGCTTATGGATAAACATTTGCGAATGGATTCCGGAAGGATTTCCCCATTCTCGAATTCGAAATTGTTCGCAAGCAAACCCTTATCATGATTTTTCATTAACAATTCGCCAACCGCGTTCATCACAGCATCGTCTTTTAGCACTTCCATATAAGTGTTTACCAGTTGCTTTGAATTGCTAATGTTGTTCTCGTTATTGTTGATATTCTCTGCAATACCCGTGTAGCTTTGAACATACATGGTAATATGCGAAGAATACTCCAGCGGGAGAATCATCTTGGAACACCCGAAAGTTAAAACACCTCCCACGATAGTGGCCAGCACAATAATCCACAAGTGCCTGACCATTAACATAACGAGTTCTTTTATGGAATAGGTTTTATTCATGTTTGCTTATCCTTTCTACGCATTATTCAATGCAAAATACTCTTTGTTGTACTCTTCCGGTTCCACAAACGTGGGTACCATTTCGTGCAAGGCTTTTACAGCTGCCTGTCTATCGTTCTTTCTGGCCGCATCGCGCAACATACATAAGTTAGCAATAAACGAATCCGAATCAATATCCATTTGTTTTCCAATGAAAATCCGTTTATTTTTTGTCTGCTTGAGCCCCTCTTCATTTAAAAGCAGCTCTTCTTTAATTTTTTCACCGGGACGAAGGCCTGTGAATTTAATCTCCACATCCTTATAAGGAACTTTTCCATAAAGGGAAATCATCTGCTCGGCTAGAGTAACAATTTTAACAGGTTTGCCCATATCCAAAACAAAAATTTCTCCGCCTTCTGCAAAGGCCGCCGCTTCTAACACCAAACTGGCTGCCTCCGGAATGGTCATAAAATACCGAACAATATCCGGATGAGTAATCGTGACGGGTTTTCCCGATTCAATTTGTTTTTTAAACTTTGGTACCACCGAACCGTTTGATCCAAGCACATTGCCAAATCGCGTTAGAATAAACTTTGTGGTACTATCCGGCTGTTGGGCCAAATACTGAACAATCATTTCGCAGCAGCGTTTAGACGCTCCCATCACATTGGTGGGGTTCACCGCTTTGTCCGTGGAAATCATCATAAACTTTTCCACGTTATAAAACTGAGCAAGCGTGGCTGTGTACAAAGTCCCCATCACATTGTTCTTGATAGCTTCCATGGGGTTCTCTTCCATTAACGGAACATGCTTATGCGCTGCCGCATGGAATACGATTTGCGGTTTATACGCTGCAAACAACTGATTCATTCGATTGTAATCGCGAACCGAAGCAATACAGACATCCACATCCACCGGAATCTCATCATTCATTTGCAGTTCCTGTTGGATATCATAGGCATAGTTTTCACTAATATCCACAATGACAATTTTCTTTGGACTGTATTTTACGATTTGACGAACGAGTTCTGAACCAATGGAGCCACCGCCACCGGTCACCATGCACACCTTATCTTGAATCAACTGCTGAATTTCTTCGTTGTCAAAAGTAACAGGGTCTCGACGCAGTAAATCTTCTACGTTAATTTCCCGAACCTGATTCAATAAGGTGGTCTTAGAATCATCCAGCAAAAGAGATCCAAAGAACGGTATAACTTTTATAGGAAGGTTGGTTTTTGAACAACGATCCAAAATTCGTTTCCGATCCTCTTCCTGGCAAGACGGAATGCAAAAAAGAATCTGCTCTATCTCCATCTTTTCTGCAAACTTGGAAATGTCCTCCGTTGTTCCCACAACCGGAACATTTAGAACATGCGTCCCAACCTTTTGACGATTGTCATCAATTAAACAAATGGGATCGAAGGCCGCAATTGGCTTTTGTTCTCCGTTGGCAGACTCCCTTGCATTTTGTATTTCTTTTAAAAGCATCTGGCAGGCTTCTCCTGCTCCGATAAGCATCGTCCGTTTATACACCGATTCGTGACGACCGGCACGTGTCAATTTAACAAATGTAAACTTAAACACAAACCGGAATAAGCAGATACCAACAAGAGAAAAGAGCCCTTGTAATAAAATAAAATACGGAGAAATCTTTCCTTGCAGCAAACTGATGATGGCATAGGAAATAATAAATCCTATCACAACACCATAAGCACAAGCGAGATAATCCTTCGTATCAAAATATCGCCATAGACGGTTATACGCTCCGCAAATTAATAGCGTAGCAAAGCAAACTAAACAAGTAACCGCTACCTCTGCCCAAAAGGTGCGTCTCGGTACGGTTAAAACTTCCCGCAGATTATATAGAATGTTGGAGGAAATTAATGAGGACATAACCACAATAAACATATCGGCAAGCATAAACATGATTTTGCGCGTGTTTACTTTTTGAGCCGTTTGTCCCATTATTCTTCCTCCTTTCTACTTTTTTAAACCTATTTCGATATACAAAATTTTAAAATTACATACAAAGTTATACTACCATTTTTTACCATCCTTTTCAATAGCTACACACTCGAAATGAGGCAAAAAAAAGCCCCCAACGATCAAAAAATAAAACGATGCAACCAAACCTTTGATTGCATCGTTTTTCATCTACATATAAATCAAATATGCGATTCCCATAGAAACCATCACGCACAGCGTTCCTAATAAGAATTCTTTTACCGTATGTCGTTTCAATCGCACCGAGGACCAAAAGCTTGCTGCATAGAGTAGCACACAAGGAATCACACTCCAGCTATCCACCACACAAGCCACAATGATTAATGGTCCTGCAATGCCACTAGCGTGTCCACTAGCATGAATCTTCAGTAATTTATTAAAGAAAAGCAGTGCAAAAACGGTAAACAAATACGTTGTGAAAATAAGCATTGCTTCTTGGTTAAATTTCAAAACCGTCGCCAACACCCATCCGGCAACATAACCAAACCCAGAAAGAATAAAAGCAATTTTTCTTTGTTTGTCCCGATCTCTCGTGCAAAAATATCCAACCGATGGCAAAACGCCAATACAGACAACCCCCAAGATCCATGCGGTTAAAGAAATACGCCCTAGCCCATAGAATATAGAAAATAGAGCAATTGCCATAATCGGTGGCAAGAAAACAATGCGTGCTGCTTTTGCCCATTTGACTGCCATCCGGTTCACCTCTTTCTTGTTTTAATTATCTTTGCATCTTGTTTTGAAAACAAGATAACATAATATTGATAATTCGTCAAGTAGTTTTTCAGTTTTTTTATTGTAATAATTTATACGATATGGTATACTTCTTGTAGATGGGACGGTGAAGCAGATGAAAAAAATTACTTCCGAACAAGTTCAAAACGCTTATGACAGCATTAAAAAGTTCTCTTTGCCTGCTTGGAGAGAAATTCCAGACTTAGATATGTATATGGATCAAGTCATTTCCCTTATCAATCGCTACTTTGAAAACTATCCCGGATATGACGAAAAAGGGCTTACCCCTTCCATGGTAAACAACTACGTAAAACACAACATCATCCCTGCTCCGGTAAATAAGAAATATACGCGCTCTCACCTCGCTTGCCTTATTATCATTTGCATTTTAAAGACAACACTTCCTATTAGTTTGGTAGGAAAACTTATCGAAGCCAATCAAGAATCCTCTTCTAGCTATCAGGAGATGTATGAAAAATTCTACAATGCTTTTCATTTATTAGTTACCTCGACCACTAAATTTCCGAAAGATAGCGTTAACGCATCCGATATCCTCCTCTCGGCTGCACTCCATTCCCATATGGAACAAAGTTTTGCCTTGTGCCTATTAAAAGAGCTTTCCGATGAAGAAAAAACTCCAAAGGAAGTCAAAGAAAATAAAGAACCAAAAGACAAAAAAGAGAAGAAAGAAAAGAAAGAAAAAAGCGAATCTCCTAAAAAACCAGCAAAGCCTTCTGCCAGTAAAGAATAATCTGTTTTATTCTATCAAATGAGCTATTTTCATGGTTTTTTGAACAATTTAAAAACCTCTCAAGCATTTCATGCCTGAGAGGTTTTCTTCTATTATTCTTTATCCAACCGATACCAAAATCCTACGCAAGAACAAAACATCTTTCATATCTATATCCGCATCGTTGTTCACATCCGCCGCAATCAAAGAAATGGGAACCAGTATTTTTGCAATGTGTTTGCGGAGCATTAAAACATCTTTCATGTCTAAAATGCCATCGCCGTTGACATCCCCCTGTTTTACGGTAGAACTTCCTTCAAAGGTAAGCATTTTAAAGGTATCATAGTTTTCATTCGTCAAGGTCACATTGGACATAATCCCCGGAACCTCCGTGGAGCCTTTCACAGCCGTAATCGCAGGAGCAAGGAATGGAGCATCCCCTCCCTTGTTATACATGGCACTCTTTGATCCAGCCATTTGAATGGTACGACCGGTAGCTGTGGAACTGATAACAACTTGATTGTATGAATACAAACCATACCCTTCGTTGGCTTCGTTAATACCGCCAACAAATTTCACATCATCATAAGTATCTAAATAGATATAATTACCAGCGAGAACACAAGCCGTCCAGGAAGCTTCGGGACAAATAATGGTAAGTTTTCCGGGTCCCGAGAAGGAAATACCCCGCTCTCCTATAATCGCAGCAAAATGGCTCTCATCCATGAAGGGAACTTCAATATGGTTATCCCCATACAATTTAATATCTAGGTCTTCCGTCGTATAAATACAATAGCCATACACAGTGTCGTTTAATTCGTCGCCCATATGCATATTACCCCAGTTGGTTAGTGTAAGATTGTTTAAAACCAACGAGTGTTGTTCCGGATCATACGCTAAGGTGCCGTCTCCATTGATATCTTCGTAGTTTTCTTCGTTAACTTGCAAATCACAAATACGGACAGGATAAATAACCTTTCTTTCAAAACGAATGTATAAGTATTGATACATATCCGTTTTTGTCAAATTGTAAACCCGTTCATCACCTGGTTCCGGATCATGATTTCCGTAGATTCTATGCATATCATACTCAAATTCCGGGACTTCATACATACCTGCGGTAAAGCCAACCGCTTCCACTTTTTGTGGCCCGTCAATGGTAATGGTCGCATCGGTACCAGTGGTACGAACACCGGCACTACGGGCGCTTCCGCCGCCAGTGGCTTCTCCTGCTTCAAAGTACAAATTTCCTTTGTTACGCAAGATGATATCGCCTTCGGCGTAGAGACCATAGTTGCCTAGTTGTCCAATCTCTCCACTAACCACACGAAGGGATCCTTCTCCTTCAATAATAACCGGGCCATAGTGGCAAATACCCATCGCCACCATTCCGGCGCCACAACCAGAAACATCCAATACGTTTTCACCGGTAACATAGATGGTTAGCGTGCCACTCAGTTCCGAAGCAATGGCCTTGACTTCTCCCGCTGTAAGGCCAGCCATGGTATTTTTTTGGACATTCGTAAGATATAACGTATTGTTCATCGGGTCAAAGGACGCACTGCCCCCGTCCGCAAAAATATCGTTCATATTGTTAGAGCTGACTTTTTTGCCCATGAGATTCAAATCATAATACTCAATGGCAAAAGCCGTCCAGGGCATGCACATGCACACTATGCACACGCAGAGCATAATTCCTAATACTCGTTTGGTTGTTTTCATGAATATCCCTCCATACGTTTATGCTTTCCATCCTTCCACACAAGCCCAAGACGTTTCAGCCTTTGTGTGAAAAGTAAAATACGAAAATCCCGCCTGTTGAAAGTAGTCAAAAAACTGTTCTTTTGTGGGGTTGTGCAGCTGAAACTCCGCAATATTCTCCAACGCTTCTTTGGACAATTGCCCGTTATCATAAATATCCGCAATGATTAAGAATTGACCACCGGTTTTCAGCACCCGAAACACTTCTTTTAAGTTTTCAACCGGATTCGGCCAAAAATAGAAGCTCTCTACCGTCACGATTCCATCCATTTGGTTGTCGTCAAACGGTAATTTTTCTACCGACGCTTTTAAAACAGATATTTTCCCTTTATATATGCTATCCTTATTATATCCCTTAGAGGTTTTTACCGATAAACTGGACGCATCCACCCCCAGCACCTGTGCTTTCGGATATTTATCCAAAAGTCGAGCCAATGTAGCTCCTCCACCACATCCAATATCCAAAAGCCGTTTGGGATGTTTGATGGCAAGATGGGAAAGCCCCCAATTGGTCACCTCTACATGGCTTTGGTTCATCCTTGTGAGCATTTGTAGTCCTTCTGCTCCCCGCGGGTGAGAAGGGTTTCCTTTTTTGGTAATTTCCCGTTCCTTTTGGGTGTTTGGCATTGGCTTATCCGCTTTCTATGAGAATAAAAACAAAGCGGAAGAACGCAGTCTTCCGCCTTTATCGTTTAGGGGGCATACTTTTGTAAATCCATTAGTGGCACGCTGTCCCCTAATAGACGTTTTGCAATATTTCGATACGCTTCCACGCATGGACGGTTACCTGCTAACGGCAATCCATTAGCAGCCGAAACGGCCAACACTTCATCATCTGGAACAATTCCCAGTAAGCGGACATTCACCGTATCAATAATATCATCCACGTCTGGCGCTTTTCCGCGAATAATGGGGGTCGAACGCAAGCGGTTAATTAATAAACGCGCCGAAATACCACCATGACGAAGCATCTCGCCTACCATGGCTCCATCCCGCGCACACACCAAATCCGGTGTGGTAATAATCAGTGCTCTGTCCGCTGATCCGCAAGCCGACGAAAACCCCAGGCCGATACCCGCCGGGCAATCGATTAACACTTGATCATAATGCCGGGCATACCCACGACACATACGCCGCATATCCCGTTGCGATGCCAACTTGTCCAGTGTTCTCGCTGCCGGAATCATGGACACCCCACGATACACAGGCGAGCGATAAATGGCGCGAAACGGCTCGCATTTTCCTTCAAAGACATCGGCTAAATCAAAAACTTTCTTTTGAGAAACGCCCAAAATAATATCTAGGCTACCCATCCCTGCGTCGCCGTCAATAATCAGTACTTTTTGGCCTCTTTCCGCAAGAGCACAGCCAATTCCAGCCGCCAAGGTGGACTTGCCCACACCGCCTTTTCCTGAGGTTAAAACGGTAATAATACCCATGTGGCGTTCTCCTTTCTTTTCAAGATATTTCTAACAAATAAGTATACCATTGCAAAGGTTTTGTGTAAAGATTTCCCTTCGCTATTTTTTTGTTATTTTTCTCGGTAAGCCGCGACAAAAAACCGATCGTTACCCGTATAATAACTGGAGGTCGACAACAGCACAATCTGTTTGTCTGTTGGAGGCGTTTTGTCTAACACCACGCAGGCATCTTTAACAATCTGATTAACAAACTCCGCCTGGATTTCCATCCCGTCTCCCATTTTCTCGTAATAGGGATAGTAAGCTTCGTCGCCTATCTTCGTATGCAAGGCTGCAAACACACGATACTCTCGACGCTCTGTAAGAGTTTCGTAATAGATGACGGAATGCGCTTTCGCAAACGTTTCATCCCTATAGTCATCTAGTTTTCCAAATAAGGTCCCTAGATGCATATGATGCCCATAGATCACGAATCGGTCAGACTGGTCAGTACAATCAAGCCCGACAAAAGGCGTTCCAGAATAGGAGTCGTTCGTATCAAAATCCCGATACAAATACTTTTCTGGATTTCGCTCGCTGGATTTCATAACCGGATAGTCGATAATGGTATCCGGAATGGTTAACCATCCCGCAAAATCCTTATTCTTTTCTTTCAAAAAGGCATAGGGAGATGTTCCGTCGTCATTTTCTTCTTGCGTTTGCAAAACCAATTGGCGCAACTGCTCAAATTGCTTTTGTTCTTGCTTTTGCGGTAAATAAATCCACAAGGCCTGGCATAAACATAAACCAATCAACGCCAAGCATAAAAGGCCACAAAACACAATGCCAATTTTGAATTTTTTACTCTGTTTTTCCATACAGCCACCTTACCCTTCATAAGGCCGCTGTGCAGCCAATCGAGATTTTTTTGCCTTAACAAATAACCAAATGCCCAAAATCAAGAAGACAAGCATTCCTAAAACGTACGGCGTGATGGAATCCTCAACACCGAGCGGAATGACCCCTTGCAATGTGTTGGAAATCGCAAGGGTTGTGTCGCTTGTCAACACAAAGGTTTTGGTATTCACTTGTTGAGCGGACGCCGTTCCCAATTTGAAAGCGGACGTATAGCTCTCGTTAGATTCCGTAATGGTAATGTTCACATTTTTCGGAACCAAGATGCAAACCACATCGTCGTTGGTTAAGGTAAACGTACCGCCGCTGGTTAAATTGGTTTGTTGCGGCACACCGTTTTTCGACCAGACATAACTGTCTCCCACTTGGGCTCCCGCCACCGTTAAGGTGTAGGTAAATGCTTTTGTCTTATCGCCCATATTGCCCAGAATCGCCTGACTAATTGTCAAGGTTGCCTCTTGCGGTACGGGATCGATAGGAATCTCCAAAATATAATCGCTGGAGGTAACCCCTTCTTCCGTCAAATAGCCGCTATGGCCGGCACTGTTTATGACAACGGTACCATTGTCCGATAGGGTAAACACAATATCCTCGTTAAACAAGAGATGATCCGTAGGCGGCGTGGTCATAGTCAGATAATATTTTCCTGGTTCCAGATTTCCATTTATCCGCGGAATGATGCCATCCGCACCGGTAACCAAATCGGTATATCCCGCCATCGGCTGGCTATCTTTCATTTGTCCGCCAAGACCGGAAACTGTCCGATACAATGCGTAATGGGCTCCGATTAACGGATCTCCCGTTTCACTGTCCACCGCATAGGCTGTGAACGTATAGGGCTTATTGTACACATCCACATACGCAATCAACCGGTCAGAAACCACATCCGATTTATACCCATCTTGCCACTCAGACGTGTTACCAGATGTGGTAACGGTATCGTCACTTCCTATCGAGAAAGTAACCGCATTGGGTAGTCCAATATACCCTGCCGGGGCGTTGGTCTGGGTTAGCGTATAATTCGTATTTCGGTCAAACTCATACAAGATGGTAATACGCCCATGGCTATCAGAAGTAAAGGTTCCAATGGAAATATTTCCCTGCACGAGGGTAAACGTACCGCCGGCCAGCGGAACATCTGTGTCCATATCGTACAAGGTAATAACCACACCGCCGGTACGGGTGTTCGTAATGGTATCGTGGCGGATGTTGTTTAACGAAGAGTTTGGAAGGTCGGTAGAGACCGGCGTTCCTTGCTCATATTCCACACAATAAGAGAATGGCTGTCTAGTGGCAGGATTGCCCGCCATGGCATAAATGGTGGTCAAATCCCCTTCATGAAGCACTTGATCCACACCATCGTAACTAACGAGGTTTCCGTCTCCATCTAACGTGGGGTTATCCAAAACCACTTCAAAAACTTGGTAGTCAGCGAAAGTCTTTCCAGGTAAGAGATTGGCAAAGAAGTATTTTATTTCTTCGTCGTCTTCGGTTAATTGCCGCACCGTATCCGGCACTAGCGTGCCATCCGCATAGACGGCAATATACACCGGATCGTGACCCTCGGTATAGTGCGAGTCACTCCAGACTTTTGATACATCCAGCGCCCACCCGCGCCGGTTGTTTACATACATTTTGGGGGATTCGTTGGCACGCACCCATCCGGAATTGAGCGTGTCGCCGTCTTCCGCATGGTAAGTACCCACTTCCCGTTCGTAGCTAACCCACTCGTAGCCATCAGGGATTTCTGTAGGCCGTTCAATAAGCTGGAACTTTGTGCCAACCGGCAAGTTCGGTACATTCACCGAATATCCTACCGGGATACGGGAAATGGCACCGTACATAGACGTCTCGAAAGTAACCGCTGCTTTTTGCACAGCCGTCAGCGATTCGTAACTGGTATATTCCGTCGGCACCAGTCGTCCGGAGGAAGCATCCCAACTACAAATATAGCCGTCTTCGTCGGTTACGTAATATTTCACCATATTGGCCGCCACTAGCGTATCGTCCGAACCGTTGGATAGATACAAACGGAAACTAAACGTCGATTTATCTTGACTTTGATCTAGCACCGTTCCGTTGTTATCCCGTACCACTTTTTGCACACTAAAGGTCCGCAAAGAGGACGGTTCCACATGGTTTTCAAACACCACGTTGGTTTGGGTATTTAGAGAAATCCAGCCGGAATCATAAGTACCACGATTGGAAGTACCAAGGGTTTGTCCCAAAATCGCTTGGTTGTTAATTAACACCTGGTCGTACACTTCTTCGTTAATACCGCATTCCAAAATCCGATATTCGGTCGTATCTGCTGGGAAGTGCACTTCGGTGGCCCGATTGGGGTTAATCATATACACCGAGCTATAGGAAACGTTGGTGTTCGGTGGCGTGTAGGAGGCCACGTTATTAATGTGCTGGGTAGAACTCTGGTAGGTGACCTTTTCCACATTGGCGACATTTGTCAACAAATGCTCGGTGTTATCGTTTTTAAGCTTATACCAAATCTGGTAGGGGAATTCCACCAAATTAAAGTCCATATCATCCGACCCGGTCACATTCTTCATAAGCATAATGTTACCAGGAGACACGTTGCTTAAATTAAAGCGCATGTGAAGGTTCGACGCACCGCCACCACGTTCCATGTAGAAGACGGTCATCTTGTGGGTTGTGTATGGTTTAAAGATGGTACCACCATTGGCGAAGAAGCCATCCAAATATTCTTGCACTTGCTGTGCAGTCGCCGAAGGATTGCGCGCTTCATAATTGCTTTGGAACACTTGACGAAGGGTCTTGTGAACCCCTTCCACCACCACATCACCAGTGGAGAAGTTCACACTTCCTTGCAAGGCGGAGTGAATACCGCCAAGATCAATGACCAGTTCGCCATCCGCGTAGAACCAGAAATCATCGTCTCCGGCAAACTCAAAGATAACGTCATGACCCCAAGCATCCTTTCCGTCAGCGGTTTGGGTGAAGCTAGCGGTCATTTCCATACCGTTGTAGTAGTTAGGTTTGCCGTCTGTGCTGTTAATGAGCATGAGTTTCTCATATTTTCGTGGATCACTGTCCGGCAAAAGTCCTATGGACGGATTCGTATATTGTGCCAAAGCTGTATACAAGTTTTGCGAGTTTTTCACCGCGAATTTGCCCGCGGAAATGCTGTCATAGGGGAAGAACTGCCCGTGTTTTAGAGACGAACGATCCAGGTTATCCGAGGTGCCTAGTTCTTCATACACCGTAAAGTTTGTCCCAACGGAGCCATCCGATTGCATTAAGGTGGCATAGTTTTGGCAACTATCAAACTCATAATAACCACTCGCTTCATAAGTACTTTGCAAGAAGAGATGGTTAACCGTCGCTGCTCCTGCATACAATTCGGCCAGATCATTTCCCGTACGAACGGCCGTCGGATACCCATTGGCAGCCAAATTGGTGCTGAGAAGTCCCGGCGTCGCCGTAAAGGTACTGTTGGCGTTGGTTCCTAGGAAATCGTTTTGATGACTAAGACCCGTGGAAGTGTCTGGTTGAACCGGGAAGTCAATCATCTTCATCACAATACCATACTGGGTATTGTCTACCGTTGCCACTTCCGTCAAACTATTCGACGGTTGTTCTAAGATGGCAAAATAGAAATCAACACCATCCCCTTTTGCACAAGAAACCAGCTGCCCATTGGCCACATCCGCATCCAAACTGGCATACACATAGTACGGATCATCCCAGGCGATGATGGTGGAATAGTATTCTCCATAAGCACGTTCCGGCATGTTGATACCAATGGTGTGATCTGACAGCACTTGGCCATCTTGAATTTGCGGCGCGAAATAGGTGTGCGAGTATTGGTTGTAGAGCTCGTAGTAGTTATTGGGAGATCCATCTTCCCAATGGTACTCGGTAAAGGTCCACAACAGGGTATTAATTTGGTTGCCAATCCACATGATGTTATCCCCGTGTTCATAGCAAGGATACAGGGTCCCATCATAGTCAATGGCATAGAAATCATAACATTTGTTGGTGTCGTTCCACACACGGGTGTACACAATGACCGTGGTTTGATCCGGTACGGTTGCCACACTTACCTTTTGAGCCGTGTAGGAAATGTAATCGGTGCTAGTAAGGTTCGCTTTCTCCGCTAAATACAGCCATTGATTCGAGTTAGTAGTAGTATTGGCGGGGACAAATTTTGATCCATTAAAGTTTATGGATTTGCTGCCGGAAGAAATCTGAATATGGTTATTGGAATCGTGTCGAATGGTAAAGGTGGTGGCTTGATTTTGTGAGACGAGTTGTAACGCCGAAGAAGTCATCTTTAAGTACTGGGTGACTCCACCGACCTCTGTCGAAATGGTATAGTTATTTTCGGAGACCCAATGGAATGTCCACTCGGTAATATCCACATCTTCCGCCACATACAAGTTCTCCACGCCGGTTTGCCGGCGAACAGTCATAGTCCGCATGGTAAGGGCATTGGTGGTGGCGTCCGCCATAAGAGCATTGCCAAACGTGCCGCTAGAATAGTTCATAAGTCCTGTCGTGACTCCATCCAGCTCCAGATAATCGTCTGGCGTTGTGGCCGTGTCGGAATACTCTAAATACATTTTACAGTTGGTGGCATTGGAGTTACTGCCATAATACCGGATGCCTTTTCCGCTACCCGAATATTGCAGCCACAAACTTTCGTTAGCTTTTTTGAAATAGAACGCACCGCCACTAACCGCTGAAATCTCAAACAAATCCGCGTCGGTGGTGCTCAGCTCAATATTTACATCCGTTGTGTTATGCACATAGTAGGGTGTAAAGTTACCCGGGGAAGTTTCCACTAATTGATAAATCTTATAGTAGTCGCCCACCTTATCAAAATACCAAACACCCGCTGTTGTCAGACCGGTTACTACGTTAATGGCGCCAGTGTTATTAACCGTGGCGGAATTGGACCAATATTTTTTGCTGGTGGAGTAGTAGATATAGAATCCCTCTTCTCCATGTTGGGAAATAAGATCCGCTAGAGCCGAAGCCGTCTCCGCTTGATAGACTGCTTTCAGTTCGGTGATAACGTACACACTAAAGCCCTTCGCTTTGAAAGAAAGGCTGGTGGCATTTACCCGACTGCAAGCCACTTTTTCCGGAGTGCCATCGGAGGTAATGTGCCACACCCGCAAAGTTTCCTTCTCCGCAAATTGCTCATCTTCAATCGTCACCTCTACTGGGTAGAGGGCATTGGGTTGGTATTCGGTTTTTCCGTCATATAGCGTAATATCGTAAGCGGAAACCACTTGGGCTCCTATGGTATCCGAAGTGACATCCACTTTCGGATCGTCTCCTGCATACTCTTCAGTAACCGTTTCCACGGTAGCGGTTGTCTCTTTCGGCATCCAACCACTCAAATACACCGTCTGGTCTTCCCCGCCTTTTGGGGTTACCTCCAGTTGTACTTCTCCGTATTGCTCCGTTTGCTCAGCCGGTGTTTGTGTTTTAGAAGGTACTGGATTGTGCGTGGTGGTTACCGGCAAACCTATATGGCTGACACACAAAAGGGTCAGCACCAATAAACACGCAAGCGAGCGAAGCCCCATTTGGGTGCGTCGCACCACTTTCCGACTAAGTGCTAAGGAAGGTAAGCGCGTTTTAAAGCGTGTTAAAATGTTTTTCAATTTTTCAAAGAATCTCATCGCGCCAACCCTCCTTTCGTTTTTTATGTTGTCTGCGAAAAAATTCGTCAGTTATTCTCTATTTTCTAATGCCTAGCGTTCCAAAAAATTCAAAGAGCGCCAAGTCAAACAATCCCATGGACGCAAACATCGCCCATAAGAGATACCGTTCCATATCGGTACTGTCTCCCGTATCGGGATATTTTATCCGTTCCTCTCCTGGTTCCCCGGGGTCTTCGGTCCCCGACATCTCTGCCACTTTCGAATTTTCCGGCGGATTCCAATATTCTAAGGAACTACCCTCTCCCTGTGAATTCGATGTATCCGATACATCCGAGGTTTCCAGTAAATTCGAATTTTCTGGATGGCTCACATTATGTTGTGGGTTCGAGTTTTCCGGCGAATCGGAGTTTTCAGGCGGTTCCGAATTATCCGGCAAATCCGAAACCTCTTGTAGGTCTTTCGCCCGATTGGTAAACACCAGCGCAACACTGGTCCCCGCGTGAGGATCTCCGTCGGCTCCTCCGTTTTCTCCACCGTATTTCAAATCGTTTCGATACACGATGGTGGTGGGTACCAATACCCCACCCACTTCGTTTACGTAATATTTGGTTAGATACACAGTGGTATCAAAATCCATGTCGCGAGAGTCTTTTTTAATGGTAATCGTGTACGAATAGACTCCCACTTCCGAAAGGGTGACACAAACCTGCGCCGTAGCGCCGTCCGCCACGGTCACCGTGGTTTTGTCCGGTGTGGGGCAATTGACCGCCGGCATAATCACCGCGGTTCCTCCCCCATGAATGATAATGGGGATCGTCATGGTAATGCTCTCGTAAGAATAGGCGCACACTGCTAAGACCGGCATCCAAAGCAATGCGGTCACCAAGCAAACTATGAACCATCCTTTTTTAAGCATCTTGTAAAACCCTTTTAATTCGTTTTCTCTGTCAAAATGCCAAACACAAGCATGCGATCGAATGTCTCTGCCGATTGGCAAGTAGACAATGCAATCACTTTGGCATCTTTTGTATAAACTTCCCGATGAAACACCATCGCCGTTTTGTTTAAAAACGCCGTTAGGTCTTCATAACTGTAATAGGAAGGCTGAAAAACGCTTTTTTCGTTGGCATCCGCTTTGCAAGAAGCAAACACCAAAATGCGATAGACTTGTCCACTCGCGGTAATAAGCGTTCCGTTTTTATGGGAATCGAGATAAGCCGCATTCCCATACAAATCCAAGGCCCCAAACATAGCGCTGTATTCCATATGATGTCCATACACCAGCGAATAGGGGTCGGAAAAATTCTTATCGTTTCGGCAATCGAGGAAAATACTCCCCGTTAGCGAATAGTTCCCATACGGGTCCTTGTTTAGATATTCTTCGTTGGTCTTTCCCTGCATAATGGGATAGTCAATGTTGGTATCCTCCAAAGTAATCCAGGCAATCGCATCCTTGGACAGCCTAGCAAGACTGCCCGGATTATCTACAGAAGGCTTAAAGCGGAGAATACTGGAGTCACTAGCCCCCGCATATACAAAATACGCATCCACGGTGGCATACAGACAGATGAGAAACAATAGCACGACCGCCACAACCACCATCCAATCGATGAGTTTGTGAAAGAAAATCAACATCTTTCGTGCCATGGTTTTCACCTCTTTTGCGTCTTTTTGTCTCGTCCAAATCGCACTCTAAGGGGCAAGATTTCCTTGCCCCTTAAATTGGACTCAACTTCGAAAATTAGTTATAGCTGTTTGCCTTTCTTTTTTTGCTGATAGCAAAGAGAAGAATGGCACCAAACAAGCAAAGGCCGATCACATAAGGAGCGACAGCCATAATCACGCCAGTCGGAATGATTCCATCGCGCTCGTTGGTAAAGTCGACGGTGTAGTCATCGTCTAAAGTGATATCGCCGGCATCATTACCATCAACGGCAGCAGCGCCATTGATCGAATAGGATGGGCTGTAATCTTCTTCGGCTTCGCTGACATCAACAACGGCATCTTCGTTTAATCCCACAACGGTCAAAGAACTGCCATTGGTGAGGGCAAAGGTTCCGGTGTAGTCCCCATTGTTGTCCACGGTAATCGAAGCAGGGTTACCGGTAACATCGGTGGCATTCACCACATAGGTACCAGGAATGGCATTGGAGATTTCTAAGGTGAAGGTGAAGCGTTTATTCTTATCGCCTTGGTTACCAGTGATAGCCTTGGTAAAGGTGAAGTCATATTGAGCAACCGAGTTTGTGTAACCTTCGCTCTTCACGCCAGGATCGGATGCATAGGCACCGGACAAAGCAATGTTAGTAGCAGAGGTTCTTAAAGTGCAGCTGTCAATGGACAACACATCGTTGTTATCCGCCACGACAAAAACGTCTAAGTAACGGGAAGACGTATCGTAGGTGATACCGTCCACATTACCATCCACTTCGGCAATGACATAACGATAGCAACCAGGTTTGGTAAAGGAACCAGCTGGGAAGGTCACGGTAACCGTCTTGCTGGCATATTTTTTGCCGGCAGTTGGGTTTAATGGATCCGCATCGGTTGGCAAGCCAGCGGTAGCACCGGCGGTGTCAGCCGAACTAAAGACGGCGGTACCGACCGTAGCATTGGTAGCGCTGGCTAAGATTTCCAAATTGGAAGTCGAAGCAGCCACTGGAGTTCCAGCAGAGACCGTAAAGGTAAAGGTCACATCCGGAATATTGGCATCTTCATCAACAACAAGGTTTTTGGTAAAGGTGGTGCTCCCTCCAATTGCCGTGTACGAAGTGGCGGCAAGGCCGGAGAGACTGGTAAGGCTTAACACGAGTGCGACAATGAAAAGCATTACCGACAGTTTCAATACTTTCTTTTCCATGATTTTTCCTCCTTCATCATTATGGAATAGAAATTTCGTAGTTGAGATGTGTTTGCTTACTATATCTTAACGCCGCTAGAATCCTCTGCGACGGAAAGAAAAAATGATAGGTCCTTCGATGACGTTCAAATCCACAGCCCCGAAGGTACGGCTGTCGTTTGTATCCGTTCGGTTATCGTTGAGAAGAAAAGCTTTTCCTTCTTCCACCGTGTACGGATAGGTGATAGACGACTGTTCCGCTTTTTGCGTGGGATAATAAATATCCTCAGAAGCAATAACGCCGTTAATGGTTAATTCTCCATTTTCGGTGATATCCACTTTATTTCCAGGAAGTGCCACAACCCGTCCAACGCATTGTTTTCCTTCCCACTTATACAAAACAGCTGCATTGATGTACGGTTTTTGTAGGCGAAGAGAAACGACCAGGTCTCCATCGTTCAAAGCAGGATGCATATTGTTTCCATAGTGAATGTTCACCCCAAAAACAAACGTGACCGCAATCCACACACAAAAAACAATGGCAGCAATTTTGATTCCTAAGCGAATGGCAAGCTCTTTCGTGGATACTCGTGGCGCTTTCTTTTCTTCTGGCTTATTTTCTTTGGTTGTTTCCGGTGCCTTTTCTTCCACGAATATCCCTCCTTTTGTGCAAATATTTTCAGTTAGGTCTTGCTAACCGCATATATATAGGAATTATATAACATATGCGCGCGACAAACAAATCTATTTTTTTTTTTTTTTGACAAAACATACAAATATTTTGACATAATTTTATAAGGGGACGTCCAAAACGGTTTCTGTCTAATCATTTGCATAAAAAAAGAAGACCTCAAACAGCCAAAGCCGTTTAAGATCTTCTAAACTTTTTTTGCGTTATAACACGTACAAATAGATACCAAGCCATTGGGTAATCGCACCCAGTAACACGAAGAAATGCCAAATAAAATGAGCGGCTTTTTTCTTCTTTAGAAGACTATAAGGAATCATCCCCAAGGTGTATACCACACCCCCACCTAGTATATACAAAAGAAGGGGAATATTGTTCGCTAAGAAATAGGGTAAAAACACGATACCACTCCACCCTAACACGAAGTAGAAGGTGTAGTGTAACCACCGAATTCTCCCTGGGCCAAAAACAGCCACAATCGTGATGCCCGTAGCGATAAGCAGCCATTGCACCACAAAGAAAATGGTGCCCACCGGATGGCCCCACATACGCTCGTTCATATACACAAGGTATAGGGGTGCAAAGGTGCCGCCAATTTGCAAATAAATGGTGGAATAATCAAACCGGCGGAACACCCGTTTGACAGTGGATCCACTGGGAAACGAATGGTATAGGCAAGAAAACAACATTTGTGATACAAAGCAGGTTCCATACACGATTGCAGACAATAAAGCCAATCCCGTCTGCGCTTTTTGCACCATTAACAAAAGACACGCAAAGGCAATCAAAGCTCCTACTCCATGGGTTACCGCGTTACCAACTTCCTCAATCACCCGTCGTTTGGGTGGTTCATTGGCCTTACGATGTTCCGCTTTCTTTTGCATCTTTTGCCGATATTTCTCGGCTTTTAAGGGGTTTTTGAGAGTTTTATATTGCAATGTATAGTCTGCTTTAAGCGTTTGTAATTCTTGCGATGATGCTTCCCTTTTGGTTTGCTTTTTCATCTTATATTGTGTCTTTAGTTCACGAATCTGTTCTTTTAATTCTTTTACTTCTGTTTCGGTCTTTTCCATTTTCTTGTTCCTTACAAAAAACTAGTGAAAAAGCAGTGATTCGTCAACCAAATCACTGCTCTTTCGTGGCGCGCTGGAAGGGATTCGAACCCCCGACCTTTTGGTTCGTAGCCAAACACTCTATCCAGCTGAGCTACCAGCGCATTTTTTACGTGCAAATGCTATTATATACATAGTGTTTCATAAAGTCAAGAAAAAAATGACGAGTTTACCCAAAACTAGAGTAAACTCGCTTTTCTCTTAGAGTTTATGATGCTTTAACCGTACAACCAGAAAAACTAGTCGGCACATTATTCGCCTCCACATTGATGTTAAAACCAGGACCAGGTGTCGAAACTTTAATCGGGAAAGATCCGGATTTTAAGACATCAAAAGTAAGGGTGGCCACTAAGCCGGTGCCTGTAACGTTCGAAGTAATGGAATTTCCAGTCATTTGAATGGTGTTAGCACTAATCATAGGGCCAAATTGTCCGTTAAAGGCCGGGCCTAATTGACCACTTACATATTTCAAGGCCTTTGTATCATAGCTTAAATCAATTTGGAATCCCCAAATACCGGGGTTTTTGGTGATGGTCACCGGAACGCTAATACGGTCTCCTTTTTTACAAGACACGTTATCCATTCTCACCGTAAAAGTACTGCCAGATGGCTTGGGTTGTGTGGTCTTTTTTGCGGTGGTTTTCGGGGTTTGTTTGGCCGTTGTTTTGTTTGTTTGATTACCATTTTGTTTTGTCTTGACGGTCACTTGTGAATTCCCATTATC
>JAGCZP010000052.1 GCA_017959985.1 Clostridia bacterium
TTACTTCGAATGGAGAGTCTCCATAATAATCTTTACAATTTGTTTGGTAGAGTATGTGATGGCTCTTTGTTTGGCATGAGTGCCCATTTCTTCTAAACGAGCGGAATCATGAATGAGGGAGGTAATGGTTTCCCATAGTTTTTTGGAGGACGCATCCTTTTCTTCTATGGAAAGGGCGGCTCCGTTATTCACCAGTGTCATAGCGTTATAGTATTGATGGTTTTCCGCCACGTTGGGGGAGGGAATGAGAATAGAGGGTGTGCCACTGGCTAACAGTTCTCCAATGGTCATAGCTCCACAGTGACAAACCACCAAATCGGCGGCTGCCATACACCGGGGCATATCTTCAATAAAGCGTCGAATATCCATCCCGTCTGCGTTTAGTGGAATATGCTCGGCATTGAGTTTTTCACAAACTTCGTCATATTCCATTTTACCAGTGGCGTGGAGATGTTGAATTGTTTTTGTTTGATAGCTTTCTTTGAGCACGTCCACTATTAGTTCGTTAATTCGGGCGGCTCCTAAACTGCCACCAAGGGATAACAAAAGGGGACGGTCGTCTAGGTTTAATTCTTTTCTAGCTTGTGCTTTTTCGTAGGTATAAAAATCGGCACGAATGGGATTTCCGGTTACAACGGTATTGGCGCCTTCCGGAATACGTGGAACCGCTTCTTCATTGGGAAGGCAGACCACTTTGGCCAGTTTTGCCAGCATTTTTGTTGTTACACCGGGAAAAGAATTGGAATCGTGTAACACAATGGGAATGTTTTGTTTGGCGGCTTGTCGTAGAATAGGACCGCAAACATAGCCACCGGTAGCTAAGGCGATATCTGGTTTAAACTCTTTTAAGATTTTCTTGCAGGAGGGACCTGCGGTAAGAGCATAATAGACGGTTTTTACGTTATGGGACAATCCTGCAAAAGATTTTCTTCTGGAAAATCCTTGAATGGTGATTGTTTTAATGGAATAGCCGTGGCGAGGAACAATTTCGGTTTCCATCCGTCCCTTGGCGCCGACAAAGAGAAATTCCGTATCTGGGTATTGTTTTTTTATTTCATCGGCAATGGCAAGGGCTGGATGAATATGACCGGCTGTGCCGCCGCCTGTAATCAAAATACGCATAGGGTCTCTCCTTATTTTACGCGTTTCTTCGCTTGACGGGAGACGGAGAATAATACGCCAATTTCTCCCAGTAACATGATAAGGGAGGTACCGCCGTAACTAAAGAAGGGAAGTCCAATACCGGTGTTCGGCATGGAGTTGGTAACAACGGCGATGTTTAAAAGCAATTGAATAAAGATTTGTGCGGTGATTCCCAAAGCAATCATAGATCCAAACTTATCGTTTGCCCGTCTGGCGATGGAGAGGCCTTTGATAATTAAGCAAAGGAAGAGGACAATGACAATTAAGGCACCGACAAATCCTAATTCTTCGCAAATAACGGAGTAAATAAAGTCGTTTTGTGGCTCGGGCAGAAAAAGGTGTTTTTGACGGGAGTTTCCGATGCCGAGTCCGACTATTCCACCAGATCCGATAGCAAAGAGGGATTGAACGGTTTGCCAGGCTTGGTCGCGGTCTTTGGCAAAGGTTCCCATAGGATCCAACCAAACTTCAATACGGTCGTGTTCGTAGCCTTTTACGAACACCAAAAAGGCAACGGCAGCGATTCCTGCGGCAATGCAAAGACCAAGTAAAGGACGGTTAATACCACCCACAAAGAGCATGATGATTCCAATACCGGCAAGTAAAATGGTACCGGAAAGGTGGGGCTCAATAATGGTGAGACCACACACAACCCCTAAAAGAGCCATGGTGATAAAGAACATTTTGGTGTTGCCCATGCTTTTATAGTTGAGAGAGATTATATGGGCAAATAGAAGGATAATAGCAAATTTGGCAAGTTCTGACGGCTGGAAGTTGTTGATAACCGGCAAGTAAATCCAACGGTGAACGCCGGTGCTGGACGGCATGGCTAAAACTAGCACAAGTAAAAAGACCGATACACCGTAGAACATAGCCGCAAATTTATGGTAAATGTGATAATCCACGATGGAGGCGGCAAACATTACCAACAAACCAATGAGGGCGAAGACTAATTGTTTTTTGATGTAGAAATAGCTGTCGTTTTCATAATAGTTTGCATAAGCGTGGCTAGAGGAAAATAGGCACATTAGTCCAACGACAAGTAGTAATAGAACAAAGAGAAATAAAAATTTATCAAAGTTTTTGGCATAGAATATTTTTGAAGGCTTTGCGTGGGAGAGTTGAGAAGGCTCGTTTGCCATTGTATTTTCCTCCTTTCCTTTTGTTTACCAGGCGTAGAAATAACAAAGAACGATGGTGATAACCGATACAACCAATTCAACGGTTGTGAAGACAAAGACAATTTTATTTTCGTTCCATCCACACATTTCAAAGTGATGGTGAATGGGCGACATTTTAAAAATCCGTTTTCCGTGAGTTAGTTTAAAGTAAGAAACTTGCAAGATAACGGAGAGGGTTTCTAAGATGAATACCAAACCAAAGGGGATGAGGAGCAACGGATGGCCAATGCCAAAAGCTATGGCACATAAAAGACCACCAATGAATAGGGAACCAGTGTCACCCATCATAACTTTGGCGGGATGTAGGTTATACACAAGATAACCGGCGATGGCACCGGCAAGCGATGCAACAAGGATTCCTTGAGAGCCACAATACAGGGTGGTGGCGGCAAAGGTGAAGGCAATGGTGGAAATAAAGGTGATGGATCCGCAAAGCCCATCCACACCGTCGGTTAGGTTCGTGGCGTTATTCATACCGACTACAAAGAACATACAAAGGGGTACAAACCAGAAGCTTAAAGAAGTTTCTCCAATGAAAGGGATAAACACGTTATCGGCTTTGTACGCATAGAGAATGCCGGCATAGGTTCCGGACAGAAGTACTTGTAAAGCGAATTTTTGTTTGTCGGTTAAACCGAGATTCCTCTTTTTGACAATCTTTATATAGTCATCGGCAAATCCGATGATACCGGAGCCAAGCGCCAATCCTAATCCGGCGGTAAAACGAATCATACTTTTTTGATCAAGATTGGAAAGAATCGGAATTTTTAAAGCCGTTTCACAAGTGAGGATGGTAAAGGCAACGGTAAACAGAAACGCTCCGATAAAGAACAGTCCGCCCATGGTGGGGGTTCCTTGCTTGTTTTTATGCCAAGAAGGACCAATATCCAAAATGGTTTGTCCAAATTTTAATTTGTGTAAAAGAGGAATGGCAATTCTACCTAAGATAATGGATAGTATGAGGGCTAAAAACGAAGTCCCAAGACATATATAGGATGTTGTCTCCAAACGAATTCCTCCCTTTTAGGCAATACTGTCTTGCGTAGCGAAAGTTAACTGAATGACGGATCCCATCTCTAAGCGAGCGCCTTCTTGCCAGTTTTGCCGTACGCAGGTGGCGGTGCCACTTTCCAGACCGATACCGGTAACATCAATATTGAGATGGTATTTCGAAGCCGTGGTGTTGGCTTGGGAAAGGGTCATACCAATAAACTTCGGAACGGTGACAATGGTGCCTACACTTTCTTCATCAGTAAAGAGAACAACCGTACCACCTCTTGGAATGGAGTGACCGGATTCAGGGACTTGTTCTAAAACGGTTTTTCCATTACCTAAGATATGCACATCCAAATCGTTGTTGGCAATGATGGTGTTGGCAGTGGAGACTTCTTTGCCGGTTACATTTGGTGTTGTGGTACTCAAGCTAGCCAGTTCTTCGGCAGTATAGACCGGCTCCACGCCTAAGTAAGGAAGAGCCTCGGACAAGATACCTTGGCATACAGGACCGGCAACATGGCTACCATAACGGTTGCTACTGTGTGGCTCGTCAATGATGGTCAAGCAGGCAATCACAGGATCATCGGCAGGGGCAAAGGTTCCGAAGGAACCCCAAACGGTGTTAGAACCGTCTAAACGGGTTTCGGTCTTATCAGCAGTACCGGATTTACCGGCGACACGATAGCCGGCCACATAAACGTTCTTCGAACCACCGCCATTAACGGCAGCGGCTAACATTTCGGTAACTTGTTTGGTGGTTTCGGTGGAGACCACTTGGCGTTTTTTGATGGTGTTGGTGGTAGAAATGATGTTTCCGTTATCATCTTTGATTTCCGAAACCAAATAGGGTTCTAAGAGATAGCCGCCATTGGCAACGGCGGAGATAGCGGTAATCATTTGAATAGGCGTAATCTTAAAGGTTTGTCCGATGGAAGAGGTGGCAACGTCAACATTGCTCATATCAATTCCGTGGTACAACCCCGGATTACTAATGGCTTCCGAAAGGGTATCAATACCAGTGGGCTCTGTAAAGCCAAATCCCACAAAGTACTTATAGAATCGTTCTCCACCGAGGGCTAAGCCTAAGGTGATGAAAGCAGGGTTACAAGAGTTTGAAATAATGTCAGGGAAATGCTGCTCGCCGTGACCCCAGCTTCTCCAACAGACGATGGTGGAATCTTCAACTTCTTTGTATCCTGGGCAATAGAAGGTGGTGGTTTTGGTATCCGCAACGCCTTCTTCTAAGGCCATACAAGAGGTAAAGATTTTAAAGACGGAACCGGGTTCGTAGAATTCCGAAACGCATTTGTTGACCCATTGTTTTTGACGGGCTTCCACGAGGGCTTTGTTCTTCGCATCTCCGGATAATTTGGCAATGGTGGTTAACACACTCTTGTCCTGTACGTTCCAAGGATCGTTTAAGTTAAAGTCGCCTTTGACGGCCATGGCAAGAATGGCACCAGTTTTAACGTTCATTACAATGGAGACACCACGGTTGGTAACCGCATTGTTAATGACCGATTCTTCTAAATATTTTTCCGCGATGCGTTGGATGTTGGAATCAATGGAAAGCACGAGATTGTTTCCGTTTTCGGCATCCACGGTTTTTTCATAGGTTAAGGTAACCGGCATATCGCCACCCACACCGTTTTGGGCGGTAACCAAACGACCGGCCACACCGGATAAGGTTTCGTTATATTCGGCTTCTAGTCCGTATAACCCATAATAGTCGGTTCCGGTAAAGCCGATAACGGTGGAGGCGAGAGAGCCAAATGGGTAGGTGCGTTTGTAGTCGGTAACAATCCGGAAAATGCCAGTGTTATCCAGTTCGTTGTCTTCAATCCATTTGGTTAGCTTTTCTACAATAGGATATTCGAGTTTGGAAGCGATTTTCTCGTACTGAGATTCGCTTCTTTTTGTTTTCTCATATAATTCGTCCCGATCAATATCTAAGAGTTTTGAGACATTATCTGCAATTTTTTCGCGGGTTTCTTCTTGTTTGATGTTACTTGGAGCCATAATAACGGTCCATACTTGCATGGATTCGGCAAGGACGGTTCCGTTACGGTCATAGATGGTTCCACGGTGAGGGGAGACAACAATGTCGTTGAGTTGTTGGGAGACGGCTTGCGTGGACCAGTATTCGTTTTGAATGACTTGAATGTAGAACAGGTGCCCAATAATGGCAAGTAAAAACAAGCCTAAAATCACAAAGGAAAACAGCGTGCGAAACCACATTTGTCTAGTGGGTTGTGTACTGTTTTTGCCTCGATTATCCTGTGCCACGAAACACACCTCCTTACCTTCTTAGAATAACGAAAACGAGAGTTAAGACATTCGGGAAAGAATATCCACTCTCGTATATCACTCTGTTATCGTGGTAAATGCTCCTCTTTAGGAATCGCCACCAATGTGGATTCCTAAATACCCAAGCAAGCCATCGTTTGCGTCAGATTTCTCAATCTTATCGCCGCCATCAACGGTGAAATATTCGATTTGATTAAACTCGACTTCTTGTAAACCGTTTTTGTGAGCATATTCCTCAATCTTATCTTCAGAGGCAATATTGGCAAGCTCGGAATTTAAACGGACGTTTTCACTTTGCAAAATTCCTAATTCGTCGTTAAGACTGTTTAATGTGGAATTCATTTCGGTTAGTTTTACACGCACCACAATAAAGGAAAGGATGATTGCTAAGATAATAAAGCCTAATAAAGCTTTGGCTAGTCCGTTTACGAATGATTGCAATTTCGATTTCTTTTGCGAAGCATGACGGGCTTTTTTGTTGGGCTCGAGAGCCACGATGGATGAACGATTGTCAAAATACGCTAAATCGTATGCTGCAGAAGTAGCCACTAGTAATCCTCCTTTCTTAATCTTTATATAGTTCGTGATTTTTCTCCACACACCGTAGCTTGGCGCTGCGGCTGCGGGGATTTTCTTTCAATTCTTCTTCGGTAGCGGTAACTGGTTTTCTTAAAATGATGGTTGCTGGTGGTGTGCGATGACACACACAAACGGGAAATTGCGGGGGACAAATACAACCGGTTTTAAACTCGTTAAAGGTTTCTTTTACAATGCGGTCTTCCAAAGAATGGAAAGTGATGACCGCTAAGCGCCCGCCTGGTTTTAAACAAGTAAAGGCCGTTTCCAAAGCTTTGGGAAGAAGTTCCAACTCGTGATTAACCGCAATGCGTAGTGCCTGGAAAACTTTTCTGGCGGGATGTTTATCGCGTCTTGCTGCTGCCGGAACGGCATTGGCAATGATATCGGCAAGCTTGGTTGTGGTTTGAATGGGTTCTTTTGCGCGTTCCCTTACGATGGCATTGGCGATAGGTTTGGCAAATTTTTCTTCGCCCCAGTCGCGGAAGATACGAGCTAAATCATTTGCCGAAAGGGTGTTGACCAAATCTTCCGCAGAAGTTCCGCTTTGACTCATACGCATGTCGAGGGGCGCTTCTAGGTGGTAGGAAAACCCTCTTTCACCGGCATCTAATTGGTGAGAAGAGACCCCAAGGTCTAATAGGATGCCATCCACTTGGGGATGACCATTTTCTTTGAGAACTAAATCCATTTCCGAAAAATTGGATTGAATGACGGTAGCAGGCAATCCTTTTAAACGAGCAGAAGCTTCCAAAATGGCATCGGGATCCTGGTCTAAGGAAAACAGGTGACCGTCTTTTAATTTTGAAGCAATGGCAAAGGAGTGGCCGCCACCACCGGCGGTACCGTCTAGATAGATACCATCTTCTTTAATGTTGAGGGCTTCCAAAACGGGATCGAGCAAAACAGGAATGTGATATGTCCTATCCATGTGCTCTCCTTAGAATCCCAATTCGATGAATTCCGCTTCCACTTCTTCGGAAGTCATATTCGCCATGTTATCGTCGAAGGAAGCAGGATTCCAAATTTCAGCACGAGGACCAGCACCGACAAACAAGGCATCTTTTTCGATGTTTGCGTATTCTAACAAGTTTTTGGGAAGAATGACACGTCCCTGATTATCTGCCTCTAACTCCACAGCGTTGGAGGAGAGATACCGTTGCAAAGTGCGGGTTTTGCTAAAAGGCATTTCAGCAAGTTTTCCTTGTAGCTTTTCCCACTCTTCGGCGGAATATAAAGAAATGCAGTGGTCAAGAACGGCAGCTGCAACAAATGTTTCGCCAAGCTGTGTGCGCATCTTCGCCGGAACGATGACACGATTCTTAGCATCGAGTGTGTGCTTAAATCTACCGAGCATTTGACCACCTCCTTGAGTACTTTTCTTGGGTGTTGAAAAGTTTGTTGAATTGTTGAAAAATCACCACTTTGTGACATTTCTCCCCACTTTCCACCACCGTGTACTACCATTATAGCACTTTTCTCCCCATTTGCAAGCATTTTTTAATAATTTCTTATTAGATGGCGAAATTATTTTTCGGACCCAGTTTTTCTCCTTCCTGAGATCGAAGAATGTTAAAAATCGTGGAATTTTTGTGCAAAATAGTACAAAAACAGGCGGAAAATTTGTATTGTATTTCGGGAAATTGGGTGCTATAATATAAATCTATTCAAAATAATCTATTTAAAAGAGAAGTCTTTTAGGTGGGTTGCCCTTTTGAAAGGAAACTTTTAGAAAAGGAGAAACAGGAAAATGCCGGAATTAAAGTATGAAATCGTGAAAGAATGCGGTGTCCTTTCTCAGACCCCATCTGGCTGGACAAAAGAATTGAATTTGATCAGCTGGAACGAACGTGCTCCAAAATACGATATTCGTGAGTGGGCTCCCAATCGTGCAAAAATGGGAAAAGGTTGCACAATCTCCGTGGATGAAATGATTCTTCTCCGTGATTTGATTGGCAATTTGGATCTGTAATAAGGCAAATGAAAAGAGGATGCGATTTTTTCGCATCCTCTCGGCATGTTATGAGGTACTAGTATGAAAAAGAGTCGTTCGTTATGGACAGCATCTGCCATTACGATGGTAATAGCGGTTTTGTATACGTTACTGCTTCGCGTGGTGGATTACGCGGCAGTAGGACCTAATGGGTCGAAAGTTGGATTTTCGCATTTAAACGAAGCCGTAAAGAACCTATTAGGGTATCATAAAGTGTATTATTCCGTTGCGGAAGTGTTAGGATTTTTAACCATTTTATTGGCGGTTTGTTTTGCTACACTGGGACTATACGAACTGGTGAGAAAACGCAGTGTATTAAAAGTGGAACCCTCGCTGTTGGCTATGGGGATTCTCTTTGCAGTGGTTGTCGTTTTATATGTGTTTTTTGAAGTGGTGGTTATTAATTATCGCCCCGTTATCATAGATGGAGAATTGGAAGCGTCGTTTCCGTCATCGCACACCCTCTTATCCTGTGTGGTTTGCGGAGCAGCCATGATTGAGAGCAAACACTTATTTAGCAAAAAAGCACCAACGGTGGATAAAGCTATACAAATTGTTTCCGTTATTTTGCTTGTCGGAGTTGTGGCATTTCGGACCGCGTCCGGGGTGCACTGGATTACCGATATCCTTGGCGGTATTCTGTATAGTGTGGCGCTTTTGCTTGCCTTTAAAGGTGCTGTTTTAAAAATTAAAGAATAAGAAAAAACGTCTATGCGAAAAAAAGCATAGATGTTTTGTGTTTTTTGATATTTTATTGTACAATAAAAAAGAAAACAAAAAAGGAGGCGGAAGCATGTTAGGAAATTTTAGTTATCAGAACGCGACAAAACTGTATTTTGGGGACAATTCGTTGCAATATCTTAATGAGGAATTGCCCAAATATGGGAAAACCGTGCAACTGATTTACGGTGGGGGATCTATCAAGAAAAATGGGCTTTATGACGAAGTGGTTGCCCTATTAAAAGCGAATAACAAAGTCATTGTAGAGGATGCCGGTGTGATGCCTAATCCAACAGTGGATAAGCTGTATGAAGGGGTCAAAATCGCCAGAGACAACCAAGTGGATTTTCTGCTAGCGGTTGGCGGAGGTTCTTGCTGTGACTATGCGAAAGCCGTTTCTGTCTCCATTTATTGTGACGAAGATCCTTGGGAAAAATATTATCTTCGCGGGGAAGAGCCAACTTGTAAAATCGTCCCGGTTGGCTGCGTGTTAACCATGTCCGGAACAGGCTCCGAAATGAATGGTGGTTCGGTTATTACAAACCCCGTTAGCAAACTGAAAATTGGTCATGTTTTTGGAGAAGACGTTATGCCAAAATTCTCCATTTTAAATCCGAGATACAACTTCAGCTTACCCAAGAGACAAATGGTCGCTGGTATTTACGATATCTTTAGTCATATTTGTGAACAATATTTCTCCGGAGAGGACGATAATACCACAGATTATTTAGCGGAAGCGTTAATGAAATCGGTGGTACACAGTTCTCTCGTTGCCATTGAGAATCCAGAGGATTATGAAGCGCGCTCGAACATTATGTGGTCAGCTACCTGGGCCTTAAATACCTTGCTTGCCAAAGGTAAAACCACCGACTGGATGGTGCATATGTTAGGACAATCTGTCGGAGGTTTCACGGATGCGACCCACGGCATGACTCTTTCGGCCGTTTCCTTACCGTATTATCGGTTCATTCTCCCTTATGGCCTTTCTAAATTTAAGAGATTTGCTACAGAGGTTTGGGGCGTTCGCGAAGAGGGAAAAACCGATGAGCAAATTGCCAACGAAGGTCTAAAAGCCTTAGAAAACTGGATGAAACAATTAGGATTAGCGCTGACCATTTCGGAATTGGGTGCCACAGAAGATATGATTGATGGCATTGCGGAAGGTACGTTTATCTTAGATGGTGGATATAAAGTCTTAACAAAAGAAGATGTAAAAAGTATCTTAAAAAGTAGCTTATAAATCCTAAAAAAACAAAGTGGGCATTGGAAAATTCCAATGCCCACTTTTACAGTAAGTTTTAATTGTCTAGATATTTACAAGCAGCCAGTGCGGCGGTTGCGCCGTCCGAAGACGCGGTGGTGATTTGTCGAATAGTTTTGGAACGGCAGTCACCGGCAACGAAGAGCCCCGGAGTTTTGGTTAAACAGTTTTCATCGGAATCAAAATAACCCCAGTTGTTTAAATCCACATACTCTTTAAAGGCGTCATTTTTCGGAATTAGGCCGATGGCGATAAATAGGCCATCAATATCCAATTGGGTGGTTTGACCGGCAGTATTCTCAATGACAAGGCCGTTTAAGCCCTTTTCGTCACCCAGAAGTTCTTTACAAACGGAATCAAAGATGCATTCCACATTGGGCTTTTCGGTGAGAGATTGTACCAGCCGTTCTTCTCCAGTAAAGGTGGAGAGGTTTTGCACCACAATGACTTTCTTGCAATTTTCTGTGAGTAGGATGGCTTCTTGAAGCGCAGAATTTCCGCCTCCGATGACCGCAACGGTCTTGTCACGGTAAAAGGCACCATCACAAACAGCACAGAAGGAAATGCCTTGGCCAACATAGTTGTTTTCGTTTTCCAGTCCGAGCATTCGATGTTCTACGCCAGTGGCGAGAATCATGGTTTTCCCTTCGAAAGTTTTGTCTCCTACAACGGCTACCCAGCCGTTATCCGAAGGTTTAATCTCGGTGACTTTCCCCATTTCAAAATCGGCACCTTGTGCTAAGACCTGGTCGACCAATTTCTCGGCAAATTCGTTGCCGCTCATTTGTAGAAAACCAGGATAGTTTTCCACTTTGGGGGAATAGGTGATTTGTCCGCCAAAGGTGGCTTTTTCAATCACTAAAACGCTTTTGTTGGCACGAAGGGCATAGAGGGCGGCGGTAAGACCGGCAGGGCCGGCACCAACAATCAGTATATCGTGCACGGTTTGCCCTCCTATTAGACGGATTCTACGAAAGAAAGAACTTCCGGTAAATCGGAATAGCGGGCAAATCCGTCTCCTTTATTCACAATGAGTGTGGGAGCGGTGCGAACACCGAATTTATCGCACAAATCTTTGTGATCATAGGCTAAGACAGTTTCGTAGGAAACGCCTTTTTCCTCTAATTTTTTCTTGGCAATTTTGCATTTTGGACAAGTGGCGGTAGTAAAGAGAATGTTACCGGTAACATCTAAAGCAGGCGCTTCGGCAGGAGCTGGAGTTTCAACTGGTTCTGCGGGAGGAGCAACCGGAACAGCTACAGGAGAAGAAGAAACAGCAACAGGAGCTTGTGGCTCGGCTTTGGCTTCTTCGCTTCCACGCATCATTTTGGAATGTTCAATATCGTAGGTGCGGCGATCTCTGTATTCTTGGGCTTTACCGTCGTTCCAGTTTTGTACTGGACGATAGTAACCGGTAATACGGCTATACACTTCGGCTGGTTGTCCGCATTCTGGGCAAGCAAAATGTTCGCCGGAGATGTAACCATGTTCCTTACAA
>JAGCZP010000053.1 GCA_017959985.1 Clostridia bacterium
ATATCCGACATCCAAAGCGGTGCGCACCGCATTGTAGGCAACATCTCCGTCGGGCAGTTGCCAGGTGCCAAATCCTAACAGGGGCATGGTTTTGCCGTTGTTGAGAACAATGTATTCTTCAAAAACGCTCATAAAAAAACCTCCTTTGTATTTTCTTAGTATAAGAATACCAAAAAAAGATCAAAAAAACAATCTATATTTAGTAGAGAAAACCCTTAGAAACACAAGAGATTGTGCCTTAAAAAATTTTTTCAAAAAAGTGAAAAAAATGCTTGCTTTTTATATATAGATATAGTATGATATTCAAGCACGCGATTACGACAAGGGGGTTTTTATGCCCTTTTTTGAGCGTAAGAATTGCACTGCACGACAGGCTTAGAAGCGGGAGGTTGCAGTCGATTGACTGGTTTTTTCCGTGGAGCTATGTCCGATTTTAAACCGGGCGACAATGGGAATTCTGTGCAGCGGTAAATAATGCAAACCCGCCATGTGTTTTACATGAGGAAGTGCGTTCGACTGCCAGCTAGCCAAACCAATACCCGGCCACGAGGCAACCATGAGCCGGTTTTTTCGTGGGAACAAAAGAAACACCCGGCAGGGTGGATGGTTTTGGCTCAAGCCCGAAATTCAAAATTTAGGAGGGAAATTGACATGGCAGTTAAAGAAAAGATTCGTATCCGTATTAAAGGTTACGATCATCAGTTGGTGGATCAAGCTTCTGAAAAGATTGTTGAAACCGCACGCCGCACCGGCGCTCGTGTTTCCGGTCCTGTGCCGCTACCAACCAAGAAGGAAGTTGTCACCATCTTACGTGCTGTTCATAAGTACAAAGATTCTCGTGAGCAGTTTGAGACTCGTACTCACAAACGTTTGATTGACATCCTTCGTCCATCTAACAAGACAGTTGAGGCCCTTATGGGTCTTGAACTCCCCGTCGGTGTCGAAATCGAAATCAAACTGTAATTCTCGGTCATATATATTAAGGTATATATAGCGAGTACCGGTTTGGCAGGTTTCCTGACGAGGTCATGTTGGAACTTACATTGCATGGTTTGTTCCAACCAATAACCAAGGAGGTATACAAAATGCAGAAAGGTATTATTGGTAAGAAGGTCGGTATGACCCAGATCTTCGACGACCAGGGCAAAGTGGTCCCAGTAACAGTTATTGAAGCTGGTCCATGTGTTGTTGTCCAAAAGAAGACCATTGAAAACGATGGTTACAATGCAATTCAGTTTGGCTTTGGTGATGTGACTGCAAAACACACCAGCAAACCGATGCAAGGTCATTTTGACAAAGCGGATGTGGCTCCGAAGAAAGAACTTCGCGAATTCCGTTTTGAAGACTGCGAACAATACAATTTAGGCGATATCGTCAAAGCCGATGTATTCGCAGTAGGGGAACACGTTGATGTTGTCGGTGTTAGCAAAGGTAAAGGTTACGCTGGCGCTATCAAACGTTGGAACCATAGTCGTTTGAAAGAATCTCACGGTTCTGGTCCTGTGGCACGTCATGCCGGTTCTTTGGGCGCTTGCTCAACCCCATCTCGTGTTTACAAAGGAATGAAGGCCGCTGGTCACTTAGGTGTGGAACGCGTTACCGTTCAAAACCAAGAAGTGGTCAAAATTGATGCGGAAAACAACTTGATTGCCATCCGTGGTGCTATCCCAGGCCCACGCGGCGGAATCGTCCTTGTTTCCGACAGTGTGAAAGCATAAGGGGAGGAGGAACGAATATGCCTACAGTATCAACTTTTGATATGACCGGTACAAAAGCCGGTACCATGAAGTTGGCGGATTCCGTTTTCGGAATTACTCCCAACAAAGCGGTTATGCATAGCATGGTCGTTAATTATCTCGCTAACCAACGTCAGGGCACACAGTCCGCTCTTACCCGTTCGGAAGTTAGCGGTGGTGGCAGAAAGCCATATCGCCAAAAAGGTACAGGTCGCGCACGTCAAGGTTCTACTCGCGCTGTGCAATGGTACCATGGTGGTGTCGCTTTTGCACCAAAACCACGTGATTATTCTTACATCCTTCCAAAGAAAGTTCGCCGCTTAGCTATGAAGTCTGCACTTTCTTCCAAAGTTTTGGATAAAGAATTAATCGTTTTGAAAGAATTGTCTTTAGACGAAATCAAAACCAAAGCAATGGCCGAGGTTCTTGGCAATCTCAAAGTCGGCAAGAAAGTCTTGCTCGTTCTTCCTGAGAACAACGAAACCCTCATCAAATCCGCTCGCAACATTCCGGGCGTGAAAACCGCTTTGGTAAACACCTTGAATGTTTACGACATCCTCAATTGCAATAACTTAGTTGTTGTGAAAGATGCTGTCAAACAGATTGAGGAGGTATATGCATAATGAATCCTCGTGATATTATTCTCGCCCCTGTGGTGACAGAGAAAGCCGTTGGACAATTAGCCGATCGTAAGTACACCTTCCGTGTGGCTTCCAACGCAAACAAAATTCAAATTGGTGATGCGATTGAAGAGATCTTCGGCGTGAAAGTCGAAAAGGTCAACACCATCAGCATGAAAGGTCAAAAACGCCGCTATGGTCGTTTCGAAGGCTACACCTCCGATTGGAAAAAAGCCGTCGTGACCTTAACCAAAGATTCGAAGACAATTGAATTCTTTGACGGTTTGTTCTAAGAATTCCGAAACATGAAATCGTGGCAGGAATGGGGATAGGCATCCCCCGCAAAGCCAAGATAAGGAGAGTGTAAAAATGTCAATTAGTACTTATAAGCCAACTTCGAATGGTCGCCGTGGCATGTCGGTTGTGGATTACAGCGGACTTTCCAAAGTGAAACCAGAGAAGAGTTTATTGGCTCCTAAGAAAAAGCATGCTGGCCGTAACAGCTATGGCCGCATCACCGTTCGCCATCACGGCGGCGGAAATCGCCAGAAGTATCGTATTGTCGACTTCAAGCGTAATAAGATTGATATGAAAGCCACTGTGCTGACTCTTGAATACGATCCAAACCGTAGTGCTCACATTGCTTTGGTGCAATACGAAGATGGAGAAAAACGCTACATTATCGCTCCTCAAGATGTCAAAGTTGGAGATGTGATTGAATCCGGCGCAAACGCCGATATCATTCCTGGTAATGCCCTTCCAATGGCAAACATCCCGGTTGGTACCTTCATTCACAATATTGAAATGCATCCTGGTAAAGGTGCTCAGCTCGCTCGTAGCGCTGGCGTTATGGCTCAGTTAATGGGCAAAGAAAATGATCTCGCCTTGGTTCGTTTACCATCCGGCGAAATGCGCTATGTTCCGGTGAACTGCTATGCCACTGTTGGCCAGGTTGGCAATATCGACCATGCAAACGAGAAAATCGGTAAAGCTGGTCGTAAACGTCATATGGGTTGGCGTCCAACCGTCCGTGGTTCGGTTATGAACCCCTGCGATCACCCGCACGGTGGTGGTGAGGGTAAATCCCCGATCGGTCGTCCAGGACCTGTTACCCCATGGGGTAAACCAGCCTTGGGTTACAAGACCCGTAGTAAACACAACCGTTCTGACAAATTCATTGTCAAACGTCGTAACGCGAAGTAAGAAAGGAGAACGAATATGGGACGCAGTGTTAAAAAAGGACCTTTCGTGCAACCTGTTCTTCTAAAGAGAGTGCAGGAGATGAATGCATCCGGTGAAAAACGGATTCTCAAAACTTGGAGTCGCGCATCGACGATTTTCCCAGATTTTGTTGGACATACCATCGCCGTCCATGATGGACGTAAGCACGTTCCGGTCTATATCACCGAAGATATGGTCGGTCACAAATTGGGCGAATTCGCCCCCACCCGCACGTTCCGGGGACACACCGGTTCGAAAACAACCAATTAACGGAAAGGAGAGAATAAATCATGGAAGCAAGGGCACAAGCTACGTATTTACGTATTTCCCCTCGCAAAGTGAAAATCGTTCTCGACCTCATCCGTAATAAACCGGTTGATGTTGCCATGGCGATTGTGAAACACACCAGCAAAGCAGCTTGCGAGCCAATTGAAAAATTGCTCAAATCTGCGATTGCGAATGCGGAAAACAATTTCAACATGGATAAGAACGATTTGTACGTTGCAGAATGTTTCGTCTGCCCAGGTCCAACTCTCAAACGTATTCGTCCGAGAGCACAGGGTCGCGCATACCGCATTGACAAGAGAACATCGCACATTACCTTAGTTCTCAAAGAACGCGAATAAGCGAGGAGGAGTAGATTATGGGACAGAAAGTTAACCCACACGGTTTACGTGTTGGCGTAATTAAAGATTGGGATTCCCGTTGGTTTGTCAAAGACAATGAGTTCGGCGACACCTTGGTATCCGACTACAAACTTCGTAAGTTTTTAAAGAAAAAACTCTACGATGCTGGCATTGCCAAAATTGAAATTGAACGTGACGCTTCTCGCGTTCGTGTGCACATTCATTGTGCAAAACCTGGTATCGTTATCGGTAAGGGTGGCGCAGACATCGAAGCGCTTCGCCAAACTTGCGAAAAGATGCTTGGAAAACCAACCTTAGTGAACATCGTGGAAGTCAAAAACCCAGATGTTTGCGCACAGTTGGTTGCTGAAGGAATTGCTGCTCAACTGGAAAAACGTGTTTCCTTCCGTCGTGCTATGAAACAGGCGATTGGACGCGCTATGAAATTGGGAGCAAAAGGAATTAAGACAAAAGTGTCTGGCCGTTTGGGCGGCGCGGAAATTGCCCGTAGCGAAAGCTATCATGAAGGCACCATTCCGCTACAAACCCTTCGTGCTGACATTGACTACGGTTTTGCAGAGGCAAACACCACCTATGGCCGAATTGGTGTTAAAGTTTGGTTGTATCGCGGTGAAGTTCTTGCCAGCGCTGCAAAGCCACGCCGTGAAGGAGGCCGCAAATAATGTTAATGCCCAAAAGAGTTAAGTTCCGCCGGGTACAGCGCGGTCGCATGACCGGTAAAGCTACTCGCGGCAACAAGGTCACCTATGGTGATTTTGGTTTGGTCGCTTTAGAACCAGCCTGGATTAAATCCAACCAAATCGAGGCCGCTCGTGTTGCTATGACTCGTTATATCAAACGTGGTGGTCAAGTTTGGATCAAAATCTTCCCAGACAAGCCAGTAACGGCGAAACCAGCCGAGACCCGCATGGGTTCTGGTAAAGGTTCTCCAGAATACTGGGTGGCTGTCGTGAAACCAGGACGCGTTATGTTCGAAATCGCTGGTGTTCCGGAAGAGACAGCACGTGAGGCTATGCGTCTTGCTGCTAACAAATTGCCGATTAAGTGCAAATTCGTCACAAAGGAAACGGATGGTGAGCAGGCATGAAAAAGACAGAATTAGAAAAGATTCGCGAGTTAACCGAAGCCGAGCTCGATAACAGACTTGCTGATCTCAAGAAAGAATTGTTCAACCTGCGTTTCCAACACGCTATTAACCAACTCGATAATCCTATGCGCCTTAAGGCTGTCAAAAAGGAAATCGCTATCATCAATACGGTGATTCGCGAGAACGAGTTGAAAGAGCAAGCATAACGGGAGGAGGAAACTATCATGATAGAGCGTAATCTTAGAAAAACAAGAACAGGCACTGTTGTCAGTGACAAAATGGATAAAACAGTGGTCGTCGCCATCATCGACAACGTCCGCCATCCGTTGTACAAGAAAATCATTAAACGTACCGTCCGCATTAAGGCTCATGACGAAAACAACCAATGTCACGTGGGAGACCGTGTTTCCATTATGGAGACTCGTCCGATTTCCAAAGACAAGCGTTGGAGAGTCGTTGAAGTCTTGAAAGCGGCCGAATAATCGGTTACTTGAAAGGAGAAACTTACTATGGTTCAACAACAAAGTTACCTCAAAGTGGCCGACAATACCGGTGCAAAAGAATTGATGACAATTCGTGTTCTCGGTGGTTCCGGCCGCAGATATGCAAACATTGGCGACGTGGTTGTTGCTTCGGTTAAGAAAGCAGCTCCTGGCGGTGTCGTCAAAAAAGGTGAAGTCGTTCGTGCCGTTGTCGTGCGTACTGTGAAAGGCGTGCGTCGTAATGATGGTACTTATATTCGTTTCGACGAAAATGCAGCCGTCATTATTCGTGAGGACAAAACCCCACGTGGCACCCGTATTTTTGGGCCTATCGCCCGTGAGCTCAGAGATAAAGATTACATGAAGATCTTATCCCTCGCTCCAGAAGTGCTGTAAAGGAGGAACCGAACGTTATGAAAATGCATGTGAAAAAAGATGATAACGTTGTTATCTTAAGCGGTAATGATCGTGGCAAAAAAGGTAAGGTCCTCGAAGTCAGCCCCAAAGAAGGCAAAGTAATTGTGGAAGGTTGCCATGTGGTAACCAAACACGTGAAAGCTCGTCGCGCTGGTGATCCAAGTGGCATTATCAAGGCCGAAGGTGCTATCTATGCATCTAAAGTCCAAGTCATTTGCCCACATTGCAAAAAACCAACTCGTATTGCTTATAAGACGTTTGCCGACAAAACCAAGTCCCGTGTGTGCAAGCACTGCGGTGAAACCTTATAAGGAGGAACAAACGAATGGCCAGACTAAAAGAGTTTTACAAAAGTGAAGTCGCGCCGGCACTGATGAAAAAATTCAGTTACGAGAGCGTTATGCAGATTCCGAAGCTTGACAAAATCGTCATCAATGTTGGTTGTGGTGAAGCTCGTGATAACCCAAAAGTTATCGAATCGGTTTTAACCGATTTAGCTGCTATCACCGGTCAACGCCCTGTGGTCTGCAAGGCGAAAAAGTCCGTCGCTAACTTCAAACTGCGTGAAGGTATGAACAACGGCGTTAAGGTCACTCTTCGTGGTGATCGTATGTACGAGTTCCTGGATCGTTTGTTTAATGTCGCACTTCCACGCGTCCGTGACTTCCGTGGTATCAGTGCTGACGCCTTTGATGGACGTGGCAACTATAGCCTCGGCATCAAAGAACAACTCATTTTCCCAGAAATTGAGTATGATAAAATCGATGCAGTTCGTGGTATGGATATTGCCTTTGTCACAACTGCAAAAACCGACGAAGAAGCACGTGAGTTGCTCACCTTGATGGGCGCTCCGTTCGGAAAGTAAGGAGGGGACAAGAATGGCAAAAACATCTATGAAAGTACGTCAGGCTAGAGATGCAAAATTCTCTACGCGTCGGTATAATCGCTGTAAGATTTGCGGTCGTCCCCACGCTTACCTGCGTCGTTATGGTATCTGTCGTATTTGCTTCCGTGAATTAGCTTACAAAGGCGAAATTCCGGGAGTCAAAAAAGCAAGCTGGTAATAGGAGGGAATGTGTAATGCAAATTACGGATACAATTGCCGATATGCTCACTCGTATTCGCAACGCAAGCAATGCGAAGCATGATTCGGTGGACATCCCTGCTTCTAACATGAAGAAAGCTATTGCTCAGATTCTTGTGGACGAGGGATACATTAAAGAATTCCAAGTAATCGATGATAACAAGCAAGGTGTCATCCATGTGACATTAAAATATGAAGGCGCTTCGAAAGTTCCGGTTATCCGCGGACTTCGTCGTGTCTCCAAACCAGGCTTGCGTATCTATTCTAGCAGTGAGGATATGCCAAGGGTTATGAAAGGCATTGGTACCGCCATTGTCTCCACATCCAAAGGCGTTATGACCGACAAGAAAGCTCGCAAAGAGAATGTCGGCGGCGAAGTCCTCGCATTTGTGTGGTAAGGGGGAGCGAAAGACATGTCAAGAATTGGTCGTAAACCCATTGAAATCCCAGCCGGTGTTGAAGTGAAAGTTGACGGTACTTTGGTTACTGTTAAAGGTCCCAAAGGCACCTTGAGCCAGGAAATCAAACCCCTTATTTCTGTCAAAGTGGAAGGCAACCAAGTCATTGTTGAGCGTCCAGATGACGAGGCCCAATCCCGTGCGTTGCATGGTTTGTCTCGTACCTTGATCGCCAACATGGTGGAAGGTGTTTCCAAAGGATATAGCAAAGAGCTTCAAATCAATGGTGTTGGTTATCGTGCTGCCAAGCAAGGTAAAAAACTCGTGTTGACTCTTGGTTATAGCCATCTTGTTGAAGTGGAAGAAATTGATGGTATTACCATTGATGTTCCCGATACCAACAAAATTATTATCAGCGGCGCTGACAAACAACTCGTTGGTCAATTCGCCTCTGAAGTACGCGGTAAGCGTCCACCCGAGCCTTACAAAGGTAAAGGTATTAAATATGCAACTGAAACCATTCGCCGCAAGGAAGGTAAAGCCGGCGCGAAGGGTGCTAAGTAAAGGAGGATGAACAGTTATGGTGAATAAAAAAGATAGTAACAAAGCAAGACTTCATCGCCATCTGCGTGTGCGTAGCAAGATTTCTGGCACAGCTGACAGACCTCGTCTGAACGTGTTCCGTTCCTCTAATCATATTTATGCACAGTTGATTGATGACGTGGCAGGAACCACTTTAGTGGCCGCCTCTTCCACCGAAAAGGATTTCGGTGCTTATGGCGGAAACAAAGAAGCTGCGAAAAAAGTCGGTGCTGCTCTTGCCGAGCGTGCAGCGGCTAAAGGCATTTCTGAAGTAGTTTTTGACCGCGGTGGTTATCCGTATCATGGCCGAGTCAAAGAGTTGGCCGAAGGCGCCCGTGAGGGCGGCCTCAAATTCTAAGGAAGAGGAGGATAAAACTTTGGACAACAAACGTGATAATAGACGCGACAAGCGTGATGCGAACAAATCCGAATATGAAGAAAGATTGGTTGCCATTAACCGTGTTAGCAAAACGGTTAAAGGCGGACGAATCATGAAATTCTCCGCTCTTATGGTCATTGGCGATGGAAAAGGCACCGTAGGCTTCGGTCTCGGTAAAGCCGCTGAGGTTCCGGAAGCCATCCGCAAGGGCATTGAGGATGCTAAGAAAAATATGGTGAAGATTTCCTTAAAGGGAACCACCATCCCGCACGAAGTCATTGGTAAGTTTGGCGCTGGAGAAGTTCTTCTCAAGCCCGCTGCCCCTGGTACTGGTGTTATCGCCGGTGGTGCTGTTCGTGCAATCATGGAAGCTGCAGGTATTAAAGACATTCGTACAAAAGCTCTCCGTTCCAACAACCCTTGCAACGTTGTTAGCGCAACAATGAACGGCTTAAAGCAATTACGTACGGCTGAACAAGCTGCGGCCAGCCGTGGAAAAACAGACAAAGAGATTTTAGGTTAAGGAGGGCTCAACCATGGCTACGAAAAAAAGTGAAACCGTAAGCATCAAATTGGTCAAGAGCCTGATTGGCGCTAAGAAGGATCAGATTGCTACTGCCAACTCCCTCGGTCTTCGTAAGATCGGCGACGTTGTCAGCCAGCCTGACAATGCTGCTACACAGGGTAAGGTGGCTAAGATTATCCACCTCATCGAGGTTAGCAAGTAAAAAAGCAAATCGAACAAGGAGGTGCGAATATGCAATTACATGAACTTTCTCCCGCTCCCGGCTCTGTACGGGATAGCAAACGAATCGGCCGCGGACATGGTTCCGGATGGGGCAAGACCGCAGGAAAAGGCCATAAAGGTCAGAAGGCTCGTTCCGGTCATGGACAACGTCCAGGATTTGAAGGTGGCCAAATGCCTTTGCAAAGACGTGTTCCGAAGCGTGGCTTCAATAACATCTTTGCTAAAGAATATGCAATTGTCAATCTTGCCGCGCTCAATAAATTTGAAGCAGGCGCAGTTGTAGATACGGAAGCGCTTATCGCTGCCGGTATTATTAAAAAATCCTACGATGGCGTAAAAATCTTGGGCAATGGTAAACTTGAAAAAGCGCTTACTGTTAAGGCAAATGCTTTCTCCGCTTCCGCCAAAGCTCAAATTGAAAGCGCTGGTGGAAAGGCTGAGGTGATCTGATTATGTTTCAGACCATTCGCAATGCCTGGAAGGTCGCTGATCTTCGCAAGAAGATTTTGTTTACGTTTTTCATCGTATTGATTTTCCGTGTTGGATCGGCCATCCCGGTTCCCTTCATCGATGTTGCCGCATTAAAATCGGCCATCGAAGGAAGCAGCGGGGAATTTATGGCATTTTTAACCATTATGTCTGGTGGCGGTTTCTCCGATGGTAGTATTTTTGCTTTATCCATCACACCATACATTAATGCGAGCATTATTATCCAATTATTAACCGTTGCCATTCCTGCTTTAGAAGAAATGGCGAAAAACGGAGAAGAGGGTCGTAAAAAGCTCGGCCAAATCACACGGTATACCACCATGTTCTTAGGATTATTACTTGGTGTGGCTTACTACTTTATGGTAAGAAACAAATATGGAGCTTTATGTTCTTTCGCAAAAACCGGCTTTAATGCTTGGTTCTGCGCGGTTACTATCGTTCTCTGCTTTACCGCAGGTTCGGTTTTAATGATGTGGCTCGGTGAACAAATTAATGATCGCGGTATTGGTAATGGTATTTCCATTCTCTTGTTTGCCGGTATCATTTCCCGTTTACCACAAGGCCTTGCTTCTTTAGGCAACGCCTTCATCCAAGGTATCCAAAGCATTGATCAAGGTGGATTACAAAGTGTTATTTTGGTTCCTGTTGTATTCCTCTTATTCTTTGGAATGATTATGTTTATCGTGTTCATGTCCAATGCGGAACGCCGTATTCCTGTCCAATACGCCAAACGCGTGGTGGGTCGGAAAATGTACGGTGGTCAGGCAACGTTCATTCCGATTAAAGTCAACATGTCTGGCGTTATGCCCATCATCTTGGCGGTATCGATTGTCAACTTGCCAAACATCTTCAAGACCTTCTTCAACTGGAAAGACAACTGGTTCTTATCCGCGTTTGATACCCGGTCTTGGGTGTACATTATTACCTATTTCTTGTTAATCATTGGCTTTGCGTTCTTCTACGTAACCATTCAATATAATCCGATTGAGATGTCCAACAATCTCCGGAAAAATTCCGGTGCGATTCCTGGTATTCGTCCTGGAAAACCAACCACGGATTATATCAAGAGAGTTATCTCAAAGATTACGTTGATTGGCGCACTCTGTTTAGGCATTATCGCCTTGTTCCCAAGCATCTTTGGTAAATATACCCAATGGAACTTGGGTATCGGCGGTACATCCTTAATGATCGTTGTGGGTGTCGCACTCGAGACCATGCAACAATTAGAGAGCCAGATGATGATGCGTCATTACAAGGGCTTCTTGGAGTAATCCAAACCGTATCAAAGGAGACTTTTGTATGAGACTCATATTTTTAGGCGCTCCTGGCGCCGGCAAAGGTACCCAAGCTGAGAAAATCAGCGAGTATCTGAATATCCCTACAATTTCCACGGGTAACATTATCCGTGAAGCGTTGAAAAGCGGCACAGAAATGGGCTTGAAAGCCAAATCGTATATGGATGCCGGTAATTTGGTTCCGGACGAGATTGTGATTGGAATTATCCAAGAGCGTCTTGCCAAACCGGATTGCCAAGAGGGATTCATTTTGGACGGTTTTCCACGTACCATTCCGCAAGCCGAGGCACTTGACCGTATGGGCATTATCATTGACCGTGTCATCGATTTGGATGTGGCGGACGAGGTAATTACCCAGCGTGTATCGGGACGCCGTGTCTGTGAAGCGTGTGGCAACTCCTACCATATTGCCTACAAAAAACCCAATGTGGACGGTGTGTGTGACGCATGTGGAGGCACCCTTGTTCAACGCAAGGATGATCAACCGGATACCGTTTTAGAACGTCTTCGTGTTTACCATGAGCAAACCGAACCTCTCAAAGGATACTATGAGAAGCAAGGCAAACTCATTAGTGTAAAAGGTCAAAACGAAGTGGCGGAAACCACCGCTTTGGTAAAGGCCGCAATCGAGGCGTAAACTATGATTTCTATTAAGAATAGTCGAGAGTTGGCGGGCATGCGTGATGCCTGCCGCATCTCGGCCATGGCATTGCAGTTTGCAGGAGAGTCAATCCGAATCGGAATGACCACAGGGGAACTGGATAAGATGATTCGTCATTTTATTGAGAAACAAGGTGCCACCCCTTCCTTTTTAGGCTATGGTGGATTTCCTGCTTCTGCGTGTTTATCGGTAAACGAAACAGTCATCCACGGCATACCGGGAAAACGTATTCTACACGAAGGCGATATTATTAGTGTAGATGTTGGTGCGTATTACCACGGATTCCATGGAGATAACGCGGCGACATTCGCAGTGGGAACCATTTCGGATGAAGCTCAAAAACTACTGGATGCTACCGAAGAAAGCTTGTACAAAGGGATTGAACAAGCCGTGGTAGGCAATCGAGTAGGCGATATCGGCCATGCGGTCCAAACGTATGTCGAGGATCGTGGTTATTCGGTGGTACGACAATATGTCGGCCACGGAGTAGGCACGAACCTACATGAGGATCCTAGCATCCCCAATTTTGGCACTCCGGGTAGAGGGCAACGCTTACTACCGGGAATGACCATCGCCATTGAACCCATGATTAACTGTGGCACTCACGAAGTTGAAGTGATGCCGGATGAATGGACTGTGTTGACAAAAGACAGAAAGTTATCTGCGCATTTTGAACACACAGTGGCCATTACGCCAGACGGACCGGTTATCTTGACACGGCCATAAGGCGCAAAAGTTAAGGAGGTTATCCAATGTCCAAAGCGGACGTAATTGAAGTGGAAGGCGTTGTTGTGGAAGCTCTTCCAAACGCCACTTTCCAAGTTGAATTGGCCAACGGCCATAAAGTATTGGCTCATATTTCCGGGAAATTACGTACCAACTTTATTCGTATTTTACCTGGCGATAAAGTCACTATGGAACTGTCTCCCTATGACCTGACAAAAGGTCGTATTACGTGGAGAAGTAAGTAAACTAATGCTGATGCGTTATAAACGCGAGGAGGTATTTGTATGAAAGTCAGACCTTCTGTTAAGAAAATCTGCGAAAAATGCAAGATCATTAAGCGAAAAGGTCGCGTAATGGTTATTTGCGAAAATCCAAAGCATAAACAACGTCAAGGTTAATGACCGTTGTATCCGACGGAGCGCTAAGCTCCTATGAAAGGAAGGAATGTTAATATGGCTCGTATTTCCGGCGTAGACTTACCCCGTGATAAACGTGTTGAAATCGGTTTGACCTACATTTTCGGCATTGGCCGTAAATCTGCAACCGATATTTTAGCGGCAACCGGTGTCAATCCTGATACCCGTGTCCGTGATTTAACTGAAGAAGATGTTTCGAAATTGCGTGAATACATCGACCACAACTACATTGTGGAAGGTGACCTCCGCCGTGATGTCGCTTTTGACATCAAACGTCTCATTGAAATCGGTAGTTATCGTGGCGTTCGCCATCGTAAAGGACTTCCAGTCCGTGGCCAACGCTCTAAGACAAACGCTCGTACTCGTAAAGGTCCGAAGAAGACCATTGCGAACAAGAAGAAATAAGGCAGGAGGGGAATAAGAATGGCTGCTGCAAAAACAGGACGCAAGGGTACATCCCGTCGTCGTAAAGAACGCAAAAACATCGAAAGTGGTGCTGCACATATTCAGTCCACATTTAACAATACCATTGTTACATTGACAGATAGTCAAGGTAATGCACTCTCCTGGGCAAGTGCTGGTGAACTCGGATTCCGTGGTTCTCGTAAATCCACTCCATTTGCTGCACAAACCGCTGCAGAAACCGCTGCAAAAGCGGCAATGGAACATGGTTTAAGAACCGTCGAAGTGTTCGTAAAAGGCCCTGGCGCTGGTCGTGAAGCTGCGATCCGTGCTTTACAAGCTGCTGGATTAGAAATTACATTGATTAAAGATGTAACGCCTATCCCACACAATGGTTGCCGTCCACCAAAAAGACGTCGCGTATAATCGGGAGGTGTAACGAAATGGCTAGATATACCGGTGCGGCATGTAAATTATGCCGTCGTGAAGGTCAAAAACTCTTTTTAAAGGGTGAACGTTGCTATACCAAGAAATGTGCTTTAGAGCGTCGTGCGTATGCACCTGGTCAACATGGCCAAGGACGTAAAAAAGTTTCTGAGTATGGTAAACAATTACGTACAAAACAATTTGCCAAACGCTACTATGGCGTTTTGGAAGGTCAATTCCGTCATTATTTTGAGCGTGCCGAGAAGATGAGCGGTGTTACAGGTGAAAACCTTCTCTCCATTCTCGAATCTCGTCTCGATAATGTTGCATATCGTTTAGGTTTTGGTACTTCTCGTGCCCAAGCTCGTCAAATGGTTTTGCATGGTCATGTGACGGTAAATGGCAAAAAGGTAAACATTCCGTCTTACCTTGTTAAACCGGGTCAAGTCATTGGTCTTTCGGAAAAGGCGCGTGGCTTGGGACAAGTTAAAGCAATTTTGGAATCCACGGCATCTCGTCCCACTCCAAAATGGCTCGACCTCAACAAACAAGCAATGGAAGCCAAAGTGACCGCTATGGCCACACGTGAAGATATTGACTTGCCAATCGAGGAAACACTCATCGTCGAGTTGTATTCCAAATAATCGTGTTGGAAATCACAATTCGTAGTTCCCATAAAATTTAACAAGGAGGCTTATAAATGATTGAAATTGAGAAGCCGAGAGTAGAAGTAGTCGAATTAGCAGAAGACGGCACCTATGGTAAGTTCACTGTGGAACCTCTCGAAAGAGGATATGGTTCTACCTTGGGAAACAGTTTACGTCGTGTATTGCTTTCCTCCCTTCCGGGCGTGGCAGTTACCTCTGTTAAAATTAACGATATTCTTCATGAATTTTCTACTATCGAAAACGTGAAAGAAGACGTTGCTGAAATCATTCTCAATATTAAAGGCTTAATCTTAAACATCCTTGGCGATGGTCCGAAAACCGTCTACATCGATGAAGAAGGTCCTTGCACCGTAACAGCCGCTAATATTAAATGTGACAGTGAAGTAGAAATTTTAGATCCGGACACCTACATTGCCACCATTGGCAAAGGTGGAAAACTCTATATGGAAATCACCATCGACAAGGGACGTGGTTATGTTCCTGCCGATCGTAACAAGCAGATTTTGGCTCCGGTAATCGGTGTGATTCCGGTTGACTCTATCTACACTCCTGTTCTTAAGGTGAATTACACCGTTGAGAACACCCGTGTTGGTCAAATCACCGACTATGACAAATTAGCCTTAGAAGTGTGGACAAACGGCATTATTTCTGCCAAAGAAGCAGTTTCCTTAGCATCCAAAGTGTTAATGGATCACTTAAGCTTATTTGTTGACTTGTCCGGTGATGCCTTTACCGGGGAATCCATTATGGTAGAAAAAGACAATGACGGCACAGAGAAAACTTTAGAGATGACCATCGAAGAGTTGGATCTCTCCGTTCGTTCCTTTAACTGCTTAAAACGCGCCAGCATTAACACTGTCGCAGATCTTATCCAAAAATCGGAAGACGATATGATGAAGGTTCGTAACCTTGGTCGCAAATCGTTAGAAGAGGTTATGCATAAGTTAGATTCCTTGGGATTAAGCTTACGTTCTGAAGAAGAATAAATTACATTGATTATCGATAAAAGGAGTGAATAACATGCCAGGAACCCGTAAACTCGGACGCGACTCTGCATGCCGTAACGCGATGCTTCGCGGTTTGGTTACTTTCTTGTTTGAAAACGGTAAAGTGGAAACAACTGTAACCCGTGCTAAAGACGTTCGCTCAATGGCAGAAAAATTCATTACAATTGCCAAAGAACCTACGCTTGCTAACAAACGTCAAGTTCTTGCATATGTAACGAAAGAAGATGTTTCTAAGAAGTTATTCGATGAAATTGCTCCCAAATACGCTGACCGTAAAGGTGGCTACACCCGTTTAACAAAGATCGGTGCCCGCCGCGGTGATGCTGCTGAAATGGCAATCATTGAACTCATCTAAGATACAAAACAGATATCCCACGATAGATTCTATCGTGGGATTTGTTTTTGCCAAAAGAAAAGGGACAACCGTTTGGTTGTCCCTTTTAAAGGTTATTCGGATATGTCACTCTCAGGAGGTTGATCGGGGGAAAGAGGATTGGTTGTGGTGGGAGTTTGTGTAGCTTCTGTGGTTGCTTTTTGGGTGGTGGTAGCGGCTGCTTTTGTTGTGGCTTTGGTAGCGGTTGTGGCTTTTCCACCCTTATTGGTGGTGGTACCGCCGTGGATGGACGTGGTGGTTCCTTTTCCTTTCTTGGTGGTGGTAGACTTGTTGCTGCCATCACATTCTTTACAGACTTCCGGAACGTTTCCGGCGCGGTACACGCCGCTTGCTGTTTCTTTACAAGCTTTGGTAGCGATGAGGCCTGTTTTCTTACAGAAGGTTAAGGTTTTGGTGGAGCCCCAGGAACTGAAGCGGGAACTGCCACTGTAGTAGTTGGTGAGTTTTAACATACCTAAGTTCCAAAGTTGTTTGACCGATTGGGCTTGGTTATAGGTCATGGCGTTGTTGTAACGATAGCCAAACCAGGCGCCACCCACGAAGGATGGGGTACCGCCAACGGCTAGAACGTCGTTGTTAGCATCGGTGGTACCGGTCTTGGCGAAGATATCCATGCCATACCAGCTACCGGAGATACGATACAAGGTACCGGATCCGCCTTTAACAACTTGTTGTAAGAGACGGTTCATAACGGTGGCACTGTCCGGAGCAATGGCTTGTACGTTTTGTGGAGCTGATTGCAAGATGGTTGCACCATCTTTTCCGTCTACGTGGTCGTAACAGTAATACCCGTTATACACACCACCGTTACCAAAGATTTGGTAGGCGGCGGTTAAATCGCTTAAATAGACGCCTTCGTAGCATCCGCCAAGTCCCAAGGCGGAATAGTTCATATCACCTTCAGGAGAGAGGGTGGAAATCTTTAAGACGTTGGTTAGGTAATCGTAGCTTCTCTCTAAGCCAACTTGTTTTAACACTTGAACGGCCACGGTGTTTAAGGATTTTTGTAAACCGATGTATAGGAGCGTTTCCCCGTTATCAAAGGCTCTGGTGTAGCCGTAGTTTGGTGGCCAAGGACGACCGCCGGCATAAATGGCCGGAGCGTCTTTAATCTTACTGGAATAGTTAAATAGGTTATATTCAATACCTAAGTCGTATAGAGAAATCGGTTTGATAGAGGAACCGGGTTGCCGTTTGGACATGGTGGAAATGTTGGTAACACGGTCACCGGCTTTCTTGCCTCTGTCACCAATGGTACAGAGAACTTTTCCGTCATAATCGGTGGCGAAGAACGCGAAACGAGGATCTTCTTCGTCTTCGTCAAAGTGATACGGATAGATGGATTCGTCGCTGTAGAGGCGTTCCATAGCGCCTTGGACAGTCGGGTCTTCTAAGGAATAGATGGTCAAGCCGCCGTAGTAAACCATATTTTCGGCTTGGGTGTACCCATAGCCCTTTTGGTCTTGCAAGTCGGAAATGACTCGCTCAATGACCATATCGGTGTACCAGTCGGTGGTGGTGGAGAGCTCGATGTTACTATGGAACTCTAATTCTTCGTTCATGGCTTGGTCGTATTCTTCTTCATTGATGAAACCAAGCTTTTTCATTTTATACAAAACCGTTTGTTGACGGTCCCGTAAGTTTTCTGGATGGGCATAGGGACTATAGTAGGAAGGATTTTGGGTGATACTAGCCAAAACCGCACATTGGGCTAAGGTTAATTCCTGGACTTCACAACCGAAGTAGTAGCGAGCTCCAAACCCAACGCCGGTAATGTTACCGGTCAGCGGTAGGATGTTTAAGTATGCTTCCAAAATTTCGTCTTTGGAATACCGTTTTTCCAGTTCTAACGCTTCCAACATTTCGGTAACCTTACGCATAATGGTGTGGTCGGCGTTACCGGTTAATTGTTTGATAAGCTGTTGGGTTAAGGTAGAACCACCGTATTCGACGGAGGAGAACTTAAAGATCATATTGGCAAAGGCGGAGAAGGTACGTTTCCAGTCCACACCGTCGTGGGATTTGAAACGTTCGTCTTCAATGGCGATAACCGCTTCTTGCATTTCCAGAGGAATGTCTTCTAAGTTTACCCAGATATGGTTGGCACCTTCTAGGTGCATAAATTCTTCCCATTCACCTGTACGGCTATTTTGGATCATCATCTTACTGGTGGAGGCCGTGCTGGAAGTGGTCAGTTCCGGAACGTCCGAACTGATATCCACTTTTGTGGAAATGTAGACGGCTAAGGTACAGCCGACAATACAGCCAGTGATAACGAATATGAGAGCCATCGTTAAAAGGCAGCGGAAGAGAACTTTGCCGACTTTCAAGGTGATTTGTACGGCAGGATGGTTGTACCATCCTTCTTCTCGTGGCGCCTTTTTCGATGTTTTTAATTTTGGATATTCTTTTGGCGACTTCAAAGGGAATGCCTCCTTTAGTTTCAGACGTTTAAAAAGAAAAACATATTTTTACAAGTATATAGTATAACCATATCAAAGAAAAAAGTCAAAAGATATTCTAAAAGAATCCCTTCTATCTTTACAAACGGACATTTTGGGGTCAATCCTAGTAAAAATCCTTTGCAAAATAAGGGAAAGAGTGCTAAAATAGAAATGTTGTAAATACTAGGCCTAAAGAAGGCTTTAACAGAATTTGAAGGAGGATTTTTCATGGCAAGAAAATTCAAAACCATGGACGGTAACAATGCCGCTGCTCACGTGTCGTATGCGTTCACAGAAGTGGCTGGTATTTATCCTATTACTCCGTCCAGCCCAATGGCTGACTACGTAGACCAATGGTCTGCACAAGGCCAAAAGAACATTTTTGGGACCACTGTAAAAGTGGCAGAGATGCAATCGGAAGCAGGTGCTTCTGGTACCGTGCACGGTTCCTTGGCCGCCGGTGCTTTAACCACCACCTATACCGCTTCCCAAGGTCTTTTGTTAATGATTCCAAACATGTACAAAATTGCCGGTGAATTATTACCATGCGTGTTCCATGTGTCTGCCCGTTGTGTGGCTTCCCATGCGTTAAACATTTTTGGTGATCATTCGGACGTCTATGCTTGCCGTCAAACGGGTTTTGCCATGTTGGCAGAAACCAACCCACAGGAAGTGATGGACTTAGGTGCTGTGGCACACTTGGCATCGATTAAGAGCCGTGTTCCCTTTATTAACTTCTTTGATGGTTTCCGTACCTCTCACGAAATTCAAAAAATCCAAGTGTGGGATTATGAAGATTTAAAAGAAATGTGCGATATGGATGCGGTGGAAGCTTTCCGTAAACGCGCTTTAAACCCTGAGCATCCTGTGATGCATGGTTCTCACCAAAACGGGGACATCTTCTTCCAAAACCGTGAAGCTTGCAACAAGTATTATGATGCGGTTCCCGGTATTGTGGAAGAGTATATGAACAAAGTCAATGCCAAACTCGGCACGGATTATAAACTCTTCAACTACTATGGTGCCAAAGATGCCGATCGCGTTATCGTGGCCATGGGCTCTATCTGCGATGTAGCCGAAGAAGTGATTGATTACTTAACCGCCAAAGGCGAAAAAGTGGGTCTTGTGAAAGTTCGCTTGTATCGTCCATTCAGCGCGGAGAAATTGGCAGAAGCCATTCCGGCTACCGCCAAGAAAATTGCAGTGTTAGACCGTACCAAAGAGCCAGGAGCTTTGGGCGAACCGTTATACATGGATGTGGTAACCGCTTTGGCTTCTATGGGCCGTAGTGCTACCATTATTGGCGGTCGTTATGGTTTGGGTTCTAAAGACACGCCACCTTCCAGTGTGTTTGCTGTGTACAAAGAACTCTCCAAAGATGCTCCAAAGAAACAATTCACTCTCGGTATTACCGACGACGTGACCGGTCTTTCTTTGGAAGAGGAAGTGGCTCCCAACACCGCAGCCGAAGGCACCATCGAATGCAAATTCTGGGGTCTTGGTGGTGACGGTACCGTTGGTGCTAACAAAGACTCTATCAAAATTATTGGTGACCATACCGACAAGTACGTGCAAGCGTATTTCCAATATGACTCCAAGAAAACTGGTGGTATCACCATTTCCCACTTGCGCTTTGGTGATAAACCCATTAAGAGCCCTTACTATATCAACAAAGCCGATTTTGTGGCTTGCCATAATCCTTCTTATGTGGAAAAAGGCTACAAGATGGTTAACGATGTCAAACCAGGCGGTGTGTTCTTAATCAACTGCCAATGGGATGAAAAAGAGTTAGGCGAAAAACTTAACGCGGAAGCCAAGAGATACATTGCTAACAACAACATCCAACTGTATATCGTCAACGCTATCGATTTAGCCCAACAAATTGGTCTTGGTAAACGTACCAACACCGTTTTACAATCCGCTTTCTTCTCCTTGGCAAAAGTTCTTCCACCGGAAGATGCCATTGGTTACATGAAAGAAAAAGCCCAGAAGTTCATGAAGAAGGGTAAAGAAATTGTCGAAATGAACGAAAAAGCCATCGATGCAGGTGCTACAGCTTATGTGAAAGTCAACGTTCCTGCCGAGTGGGCTAACGCTTCTGACGATGCGGCCGCTCCTGCCAGCAAAGGACCAGACAAACTGGTGAAGATGGTTGACAGCATCATGAATCCTGTCGGAAAAATGGATGGCGATGCCTTACCAGTTTCCGCCTTTATGGATCACGTGGACGGTACCTTTGAACTGGGTGCTTCTGCTTACGAAAAACGTGGTGTTGCGGTGACCGTTCCGGAATGGAATGCGGAATCTTGCGCCCAATGTAACCGTTGTTCCTTTGTTTGTCCTCATGCTACCATTCGTCCTTTTGCTTTAAACGCAGACGAAGAAGCCGCGGCTCCTTCCAACATGAAGAAAGGACCTCGCCAAGTTGCCAAAACCTATACTTATACCTTAGCCATTTCTCCAATGGATTGTATGGGATGCGGTGTTTGCGTTGGCGTGTGCCCAACCAACTCTCTCAAGATGGTCTCTCGTGAGAGCCAAGATGATCAACAAGCGGTCTTTGATTACTGTGTTGCCAATGTTTCTGAAAAAGCAGAAACCACCGGCAATTCCGTTATCTCCAGCCAATTCAAGAAACCGTTGCTCGAGTTCTCCGGTTCTTGTGCTGGTTGTGCTGAAACCTCTTATGCCCGCTTAATCACCCAATTGTTCGGTGATAGAATGTACATTTCTAACGCCACCGGTTGTTCCTCTATTTGGGGCGGCCCTGCGGCCACCTCTCCATACACCACCAACGCAGCCGGTCACGGTCCTGCTTGGGCAAACTCCTTGTTTGAAGACAACGCCGAGCATGGTTTTGGTATGTATCTTGGCCAAAAAGCTCTTCGCGATCATTTGATTGAAGAGGTCAAAGAGATTGCCGCTTCCGAAAAATCTTCGGATACTGTGAAAGAGTTGGCCAACAAATATTTAGAAACCTTAAACGATGGTGCCGCCAACGGTGACGCTGCCAATGCCTTAGCCGATGCTCTTGCCGGTTGTGATTGTGAACTTTGCAACGATGTGGTTGCTCACCGCGATTACCTCGGTAAGAAATCCGTGTGGATCTTCGGTGGTGACGGATGGGCCTATGATATCGGATTCGGTGGTCTCGATCATGTGTTGGCTTCCGGTGAAGATGTCAATGTGATGGTCTTCGATACCGAAGTGTATTCCAACACCGGTGGACAAGCTTCCAAAGCTTCTCAAATCGGTCAGGTTGCGCAATTTGCAGCGGCTGGTAAATCCATTGCGAAGAAATCCTTAGCCGAGATTGCTATGAGTTATGGTTACGTTTATGTGGCACAAATTGCAATGGGTGCTGACATGAATCAAACCATCAAAGCCTTAGCCGAGGCCGAAGCCTATCCAGGACCTTCCCTCATCATTGGCTATGCTCCTTGTGAGATGCACAGCATTAAAGGCGGTATGACCAACTGTCAAGCTGAAATGAAACGTGCCGTGGATTGCGGATACTGGAATATGTTCCGTTTCAATCCTGCCAATAAAGCGGAAGGCAAAAATCCATTTACTTTGGACAGCAAAGAGCCAACAACGGATTATCGCGAATTCATTATGGGCGAAGCTCGTTACTCTGGTTTGACCCGTTCCTTCCCAGAACGCGCCAACGAGTTGTTCGAGAAAGCAGAAAACAATGCCAAAGCTCGTTATGAGCATTTGATTCGCCTTGGTGAATTGTATGGCCAAAAATAAGCCATAAAATAGTATCCCCGCTGTCCTTGTGACAGCGGGGTTGTTATTGAGTAGAGGTGTGAAAACATGGCAAAAAAACAATTTAAAGCGGAATCCAAACGTTTGTTGGATTTAATGATCAACTCCATTTACACAAACAAAGAAATCTTTTTGAGAGAACTTATTTCCAATGCGTCGGATGCCATTGATAAATTGTATTATAAATCGTTAACCGAGGGGACCAACGGTCTCTCCCGTGGCGATTTTAAAATTTTTTTGAGTCTTAACAAAAAAGAGCGCACGTTGAGCATTTCCGATAACGGTATCGGCATGACGAAGGAAGAACTGGAAACCAACCTTGGTACCATTTGTAAGAGTGGCTCAGGATTGTTTAAAGACGAAGAATTAGACGACGAAAAAGCAGCGGCTGATATTGACATTATTGGTCAGTTTGGTGTGGGCTTTTATTCGGCTTTTATGGTGGCTTCGAAAGTGGAAGTGATTAGTAAAGCTTACGGAAGCGATACCGCATATCATTGGGTCTCTACCGGTGCAGACGGGTATACCATTACCGAAACCGAAAAAGAGGACTATGGCACGCAAATTATCGTCACCTTAAAAGAAGATACCGCGGACGAGGATTATAGCCGGTATTTGGAAGAACACACGGTGGAAACCCTTGTCAAAAAATATTCCGATTATATTCGTTATCCCATTACCATGATGGTGACCGTTCATCATCATGACCACGACCACAAAGAGGGAGAAGAGTGCCATTGTGAGGACACCATTGAAGAGAAAACCCTCAACGTGATGACTCCTATTTGGAAAAAGAATAAAAAGGAAGTCAAAAAAGAAGAATACAACGAGTTTTATAAAAACACGTTTTACGATTATGCGGATCCGTTAAAAGTGATTCATTCGTCCGTCGAAGGTGTGGCAACTTACAATGCTCTGTTATACATCCCTTCCAAAGCGCCATTTAACTACTACAGCAAAGAATACGAAAAGGGATTGCGTTTGTATGCTAGCGGCGTCATGATTATGGACGCTTGCAAAGATTTGGTTCCGGATTACTTTAGCTTTGTTCGTGGTGTGGTGGATTCGGCCGATTTGTCTTTAAATATCTCTAGAGAAATGTTACAACAGGACCGCCAAGTGCAGGTCATTGCCAAGAATATTGAGAAGAAGATTAAATCGGAACTGTTGTCTATGCTCAAAAACAAACGGGACGATTACAAGACCTTCTGGAAGACCTTTGGTACCCAAATTAAGTTTGGTATCTATTCTAGTTACGGTATGCAAGCCGAAAACTTAAAAGATCTCATGATGTTCTTATCTTCTAAAGAAGGCGATTATACCACCTTAGAAGAATATGTTTCCCGCATGAAAGAAGAACAACAATACATCTACTATGCCTGTGGGGAAACCAAAGAGAAAATTGCCCAATTGCCGCAAGCCGAACGGGTCTTGGATGCTGGGTATGAGATTTTGTATTTGGTGGAAGACGTGGATGAGTTTACCATCAAAATGATGCGGGAGTTTAACGATAAGGAATTCCGTTCCATTTCGGATGATGACTTAGGGTTAGAGACCGAAGAGGATAAGAAGACCATCGAACAAAAGACCGAAGAAAACAAGGATTTGTTCGCGTTTATGAAAGAAACTTTGGGAGATAAGGTATCTTCTGTCAAAGCGTCTGCAAGATTGAAAACGCATCCGGTTTGTATTTCCACAGAGGGCGGCATTTCCCTAGAAATGGAAAAAACTCTTGCTAACCAACCGGATGCAGCCAACCATATTAAGGCACAAAAGGTGTTAGAGGTAAATACCAATCATAAGATTTTTTCGGTAATTTGTGATTTGTACAAATCCGATCAGGAAAAAGCAAAGGTGTATACCAATCTTTTATATAACCAAGCCTTGTTAATCGAAGGAATGCCGATTGAAGATCCGGTGGCTTTTGCCAATGCGATTTGTGAATTAATGTAAGGGCGAAATGTTTCAAGTTTGAAACATATATTGAAAACCAACGTCCCTTCGTGCTATAATAACCGCGTTAGATAAGGAGGCGTCCTATGTTTGGTAAAAAGAAAAGTAAAAAGCAACAAAAGACGGCCCATCGTTTTTGGAAAATCTTTTGCATCGTTGTTTTAACCATTTTTGGTATTGGAGCAATTGGTGCTGCCTTAATAATCGGATCGGTCCATAACCTTTTAGGTTCCATTAACTACGACACCAATTCCGACGCACCGACTCTAAATTTTGATAATGGGGAGTTCTATTTGGACGACAACCCCATTGATTTGAGCAATTTGGAAGTACGTGGAAACACCAAGAGCGTTACAAACTACCTCTTGCTGGGTGTGGATAGCCGGGATGGCAGTTTCTATGGCCGTTCGGATACGATGATGATCGCTTCTCTTGACAAGAAAAACAAGAAGGTGAAACTCATTACCTTGATGCGGGATACCTGGGCATCCATTCCGGACGAAGAGACCGGTAGTAGTTACACGGCAAAACTGAATGCAGCGTATGCGTACGGCGGATTTGATTTATTAAGCAAAACCATTGAGAAAAACTTCTGCTTAGACATTGACGAGTATATTGCCGTAAACTTTGATTCCTTCTGCGAAGGCGTGGATGCATTTGGTGGCGTGGATATGGAACTGGACGACCGGGTGGTCACCTGGATTCCTAAAGAAGATCCCGGAAACCCCGATAAGTTTGCAATGAGTAAAAACTTCAAACAAATTCGCACACCAATCGGCTACACCGCCGGCACCTATCACTTGCAAGGATTTCAAGCCTTAGCTTTCTGCCGTGTGCGGTATGCCTATCCGGATAGTGACTTCTCCCGTCAAAAGAACCAACGGAAAGTGGTTGGCGCTTTAATTGATAAGGCCAAAACTTCCGGACCGATTAAACTCTATTCGGTGATGAAAAAGGTTTTGCCCTACGTTACCACCAACGTTCCTCAAAAGGAAATTGAAAAATACATTACAGGTATTCTAGGGTATCGCGGCTATACCGTCGAAGTGGATTATCACTTGCCCGATAGCGGGGAATATGTGGACGAGTATATAAACGGCGGAGCGGGGCTCTCGCTGTTAGATCATGAAGCAACCGTCAAAAAACTACACGAATACATTTACGGATAAAGAGAAAACCGGTGGATTTTTCCACCGGTGTGATTTTTTTTAGACTGGTAGTATAAGAAAGGGGAATTCTATGCGTAAGGAGTATGTCGTATGAAAAAGTTTATTACGGATTTTAAAGAATTTGTCTCCAAAGGAAATGTCATGGATATGGCCGTGGCCGTTATCATTGGGGCTGCCTTCGGGAAAATCGTCACTAGCTTAGTGGATGATATTATCATGCCTTTGATTACCCTAATTACTGGCGGTGCTAGTGTAGAAGAGTGGAAATGGGTTATTTCTGCAGCAGAAGTGGCGGAAGACGGAACCGAACTGGTAGCAGAAAATGCTCTTCGTTATGGATTGTTCATTCAAAATATTATTGACTTCTTAATTGTTGCCTTTGTCATTTTCTTAGTGCTTCGTGCGTTTATGAAAATGAAAGATAAGATGTCTAAAAAACCAGAAGAGGAAGAAGAAGTGGCAACCGAGACACAAGAAGATGTCATTAAAGATATGCGCAGATTGTTAAAGAAAGTGGCCGGAGAACCGGAAGAAGACGAAAGCGCAGAAGAATAAGAGAATAGAAAACCGGTGGGAACGAGTTAGTTCTCACCGGATTTTTTTTGCGGAAGATTTAATAAAAATATGGCCAAGATGACCAAGAGAATTCCCAGCACTTTTCCTATATCGTGGCTTTCGTGATACACAAGAATTCCCAAAAGAGACCCTACAACCGGTTCAATAGCGACAAGGATGGCTGCTTTTCCCGATTCGGTGTGATGAAGGCCCCAGGTGTATAGAAAGTAAGGAACAACGGTGTTAAAGATTCCCAGCCCCACGCACCAAAGCAAAATGGTAGGCGTTTGTACAATGGTCTCAAAGGCTTTCGGTACATCGCCAATAAAGGCGCTACTGAGCAGTCCTAATAAAAAGGTGTAGGTGATGATGGTCAGGGAACTGTATTTTTTGAGAGCGTACCGGCTGAAAATGGTGTAGAGAGCATAAAAGAGCCCGGCACCGATACCAGTAAGAAAGATAAAAGGAGAAAGGGAAACGCTCCCACCCAGTAATCCCGATACAAAAACACATCCGACAAGGGTTAACCCCAAGGCCAGTAGCTTCAAAGTGGTGATTTTTTCTTTAAACAAAAGAGCGGAGAATACGAGGATGAAAAGAGGGGATGTGTATAGCAAAACGACGGCAATCGAGACCTGCCCGTGGATAATGGTGTAAAAATAACACGCATTAAAGAGGGTAACACTGACAATGCCGGTCCCTAAAAACATCCAAAGATCACGAGGGTTGATACAAAGGGCTTTCTTGTCGACCAGTAAACAATAGGGAACGATGATAAGGGTGGCAACCAACATGCGTAAAAAGGGTACTTGCAGAGGAGAAATACCAAGCCCGTAGAGAGGTTTTAGAAAGAGGCTAATGGTTCCCCAGCAGGTCCCGGCGAGTAACAGGGCAATGGTTGCACGAATTTTCATACTTATTTACCTAAACTCTTTTTGAGATGCTTAAGCCAAGCGTTGCCACCGAGGAATAATGGAACCAAAATGAGACATTCTGCCGCAAACATAATGATGGCTTCCGGCACACGGGTGACAAAGAAGGCGAAGTATCCTTTCTTTCCTTTGATGTATAAAAGATAAATCCATAAAGTGTTTAATCCCAAGGTGCCCACGGTACGAGAGAGGAAGGCGGCTAAGTAAATGTTGTACCATTTTAACGGACGATTGAGAATAAAGCCATAGAGAAATCCGACTAGCACCACGGTGAGGGTGAAGAGAGGGTTGTAACCACCACCGGCGGTGGGGAAAACGAGCGTTCCCACGATATCGCCGAGACCATAGCAAATGGCACCGCCAATCGGACCAAAGAAATAGCCGGCGAGAGCAACGGGAATAAAGGCCAAATTGATTTTGATGGTTAAGGCATTAAAGGCCAAAAGACGTTCCAAGACGATTTCTGCCGCAACGAGCATTCCCAAAATACAAATGGATTGCAAGGAAAAGTCCATTTTGAAGACAGAACGTTTGGCTTCGGTTTCTTGGAGTGTGGATTGATTTTGTTCAGACATAAAAATACCTCCTTATTCTTTCCTGTCGCGGTCATAATAAGGAAGCGAACTTCTAATTATATACCACAGCGGGATGCGAACTATGAATCGCAAGAAGTTTCTTTTCGTCCGTATGACAACTCCCCGTTCATACAGCACTTAACGAACATAGTTCTACTCTGAGCAAATAATCTTGCAACAAGCATTATAGATACTCTCAAATGGTTTGTAAAGGAGAGAACCTAAAAATGTAAAAACAAAGCCGAATAGTGTATTTACTTTATTACAATAAAGTGGTAAAGTGACGGTGTACTTCAAAAGAAATGAGGGAAGAAAAAATGAAAAGAATGTTTGCACTAGTTTGTACACTTTTAATGATTGCTGTTTGCTTGGTTGGTTGTAACCAAACCGGCGAGACAACTTCTACTTCCGAAAGCCAAGCCGAACAAAGCGATTTGGCTTATGTCCTGGAAAAAGGAAAATTGGTTGTTGGTATTACCGACTTTAAACCGATGGATTATCAAAAGGACAATGAGTGGATTGGATTTGATGCCGATATGGCTCGCAAATTTGCAGAGTTCTTAGGCGTCAAAGAAGTGGAATTTGCCGAAATCGAGTGGGAGTGTAAAGCCACCGAACTTGCTAATAAGAACATTGACTGTGTGTGGAACGGTATGACCATTACCGATGAAGTGAAAGCCGCTATGGATTGTTCGAATGCGTATTGCAACAACGCACAAGTGGTGGTTGTGAATACTTCCGTCGCAGATAAATATCAAACCGCAGATGCTTGCAAAGATTTAAAATTTGCTGTGGAAAACGGTTCGGCCGGTATGGAACAAGCGGATGCTTATAAATACACTTACACAGCCGTGTTAACCCAAGCCGATGCGCTTATGGAAGTGGCTGCCGGTACCGCCGATGCCGCTATCATTGATAAATTGATGGCCGGTGCCATGATTGGCAAAGGAACCAGCTATGAGCAATTAACTTATACGGTGGATCTAAACAGTGAAAAATATGGAATTGGTTTCCGCAAGGGCTCCGATTTGGTTGCTAAGATTAACGAATTCTTAGAGAAATCGTATACCGATGGAACCACCTTGGAAATTGCGAAAAAATATGGTGTCCAAGAATCAATTATCGATCCTAAAGCCTAAGTATTTGTAAACGGATAACGACAAAACAGAGGACATGTTGTATGTTCTCTGTTTTGTGTCTTTTGCTGGGAGGAATAGCATGCAGACGTTGTCTATTAACTTTACCCAATTTTTTGAACAGTTCCCCATTGTCTTTTCATCTTTAAATGATGGATTTGTTCAAACCTTAAAACTGTTTTTTATAACCTTAGTGGGGGCATTGCCATTAGGGCTTTTGATTGCGTTTGGAACCACGTCGAAGTTTAAACCTCTCAGTGCGGTAATGAAGGTCATTGTTTGGATTGTTCGGGGAACGCCTTTAATGATTCAACTTCTCATTATTTTCTATTTCCCTGGACTGGTTTTTGGAAACAACATTTGGGGTGGTGGAGAGACCGGCCGGTTTTGGGCTGCCTGCGTAGCGTTTGTGTTTAACTATTCTTGCTATTTCAGTGAGATTTATCGGGGTGGTATTCAGAGCATTCCTTTTGGACAACACGAAGCGGGATTGGTGCTAGGATTATCCAGTAGCCAAATCTTTTTCAAAGTCAAGTTAAAACAAATGATTAAACGGATTTTGCCACCGATTTCCAATGAGATTATCACCTTAGTCAAAGACACATCGTTGGCTCGTATTATAGCGTTGCAAGAAGTGATTTGGGCGGGGCAATCTTTTATGAAAGGATCCAATGGCATTGCTGGTCAAATTTGGCCGTTGTTCTTTACCGGCGTGTATTATTTAGTGTTTAGTGGAATCTTAACCCTTCTCTTTGGGTATTTAGAGAAGCGGCTAAGTTATTTCAAAGTGTAAGGAGGAGACAAGATGCAAACCGTATTAGAAGTCAAAGGTCTCCGTAAGAGCTTTGGGAGAAAAGAAGTTTTAAAGGGAATTGATTTTTCCCTGGACAAAGGACAGGTGCTTGCCATTATTGGTTCTTCCGGCGGAGGAAAAACCACGCTGTTGCGCTGCTTAAACTTTTTAGAGTTTGCCAACGCCGGACAGATTCTCGTCAATGGTGAAGTGATCTACGATGGAGAGTTATCCAAAAAAATGTCTGAAGCGGAACTGCGAAAATGTCGCTTACATTTTGGACTTGTGTTTCAGTCTTTTAATCTCTTTCCACAATACAGCGTTTTGGATAATGTGATGTTAGCACCAAAACTGCTGAAAGTGGATAGTGCTGATACGATTAAAAGGGAAGCATTGGCGCTTCTTGAAAAAGTTGGATTAACAGAGAAAAAAGACAGTTTTCCTTGTGAACTGTCTGGTGGACAACAGCAGCGGGTTGCGATTGCTAGGGCTTTAGCGCTTCATCCGAATATTTTATGTTTTGATGAGCCGACTAGTGCGCTTGACCCAGAATTGACTGGAGAAGTGCTACGGGTTATTCGTAATTTAAAGAATGGGGACAGTACCATGATTATTGTTACCCATGAAATGGAATTCGCCAAAAATGTGGCGGATAAAGTCATCTTTATTGATGACGGGGTTATTGCCGAAATGGGTACTCCTCAACAGGTTTTTGAGAATCCAACCAATGAGCGTACAAAGGAATTCTTACGGGTTTCTTTGGAAAATGCAACTGGAGAATAAAAAGTGGAACTACAGACCGATAAATGGGACTGTAGTTCTTCTTTTTTGGTTGCAAAAAAAGGGGATATAGTATATAATACAATGTACACGTTCTTTGGGGCGTACGGACGGGCGGGCCTTGTGCGACGGTGCGCTGTGAACCATGTCAGGCGGGGAACCGAGCAGCATTAAGCGGTTGCTTCTGTGTGCCGCAAGTTTCCCGTTCGTTCGTATACCCGAGAGAACGTATTTTTTAAAAAAAGGAGGACATCCCATGTATCAGGTATTGTATCGCAAATGGCGACCACAGACC
>JAGCZP010000054.1 GCA_017959985.1 Clostridia bacterium
ACATGGTCTTAATGTCTTTGGGATTGATTTTGGCAATATACTCTTCTATTTCGGTAGTAACTTCTTCCACCGCATCGCGTCCACCCTCGGTGAAAACTTTAATTCCGTTATAAATAGCAGGGTTATGGCTGGCAGTTACCGCCATGCCATAAGGTAAATTAAAGTTTAACACCGTAAACATAACTAGTGGTGTGGGAGCTTCTTTTTCGAGGATTCGGCAGAAAATGCCTTCGGCTGCCATGACTTCTGCAATCCAATAGGCTGCTTGTTTGGATAAGAAACGGCGGTCATACCCGACCACAAATCCATTTTCGGTTACATTCTCGTTTTTCATCTTTTGGGCCATAGCAGAGGCCACTAATTGAATGTTTTGTTTGGTAAATTCATCTCCAATGATGGCACGCCAGCCACCTGTTCCAAAGTGTATCATCTTTCATTCCTCTTTCTAACATTTTGAAACCCCATTGTCCCACATAAAGACAGGTTTGTCAAGACCAAAATTACACTAATCTAACTCTTTTTTACCAACATACAAATCGTAGTACCGACCCCTTTGGGCTAACAGGTCTTCGTGATTTCCTCGTTCGATAATTTCCCCTTGTTCTAACACCATAATGGCATCGGCGTTGCGAACGGTAGAAAGCCTATGAGCAATCACAAAAGTGGTTCGGTCTTTCATAAGCGACTGCATCCCCTTTTCAATAAGACGCTCAGTTCGGGTGTCCACCGAACTGGTGGCTTCGTCTAACACTAAAATCGGTGCTTTACTTAGTGCTGCACGGGCAATATTTAACAGTTGTCGCTGTCCTTGGGATAGATTGGCACCTGCACCTTTTAACAACGTTTGGTACCCATCCCCTAGTCGCATAATAAAGTTGTGAGCACTGACCATTTTGGCAGCTTCCATGACTTCTTTGTCGGTAGCATCGGGACGCCCATACCGAATGTTTTCCATGACCGTATCGGTAAAAAGATGGGTATCTTGCAACACCATAGCAATGTTTTTGCGCAAGTCTTCCAGTTTCTACTCTTGAATGGGAATATCGTCAATGGTAATGGTTCCCTTATCGATTTCATAAAAACGATTTAACACATTGGTAACGGTGGTTTTGCCAGCGCCGGTTGATCCCACAAAGGCAATCTTTTGTCCGGGATGGGCATAAAGAGAAATCCCTTTTAACACAACCTTTTCCGGGTCATACCCGAAAGTGACATCTTTTAACACCACATCTCCCCGCATACGAAGACCCTCTGAGAAAACTTGTCCTTCTTCGGTTTCCGGCTCACTATCCATAATGGCAAAGACACGCTCTGCCCCAGCTAAGGCCGCAAAAATGGTACTCATTTGCTGGGAGATCATATCAATGGGGCGGGTAAATTGACGGGAATAATTAACAAACACCGCTAATGCCCCAATATCGCATAAGCCATGTAAACACAACACCCCGCCAAGACCGGCGGTAAGAGCATAGCTAATTTGGCTGGTATTGCCAAGAACCGGGCCCATAATACCCCCATAAAACTGGGCTTTAAATTGTTTTTGCCGTAAATCTTGGTTTAAGAGAGAAAATTCTTCTAAGCAAGTCTCTTCGTGGTTAAAAACTTTCACAACCTTTTGCCCGGACACGGTTTCTTCGATATAGCCGTTCATCGTTCCCAGGGCAGCTTGTTGGCCAATATAGTATTTACCAGACTTTTTAGCAATAAAGCCACCAAGTTTTAGGAAGACGGGAACAAAGAACACAGTTACAAGCGTTAACCAAATGTTCGTTACAAGCATCATTCCAAAGGTCCCCAGTAACAAAATGGATCCGGAGAACAGGCTAATTACCGTGTTATGGAGCATCACGTCAATGTTGTCCACATCGTTTGTAAACCGACTCATGATTTCTCCATTAGAATCCCCATCAAAGAACCGAACCGGTAGTTTTTCAAGTTTTTGGAATAACTCGTTTCGGATTTTTTCAATGGATTTGAGCGTTACCGAGAGCATAAGGCGAAATTGGAGATAACTACTGACAACACCAACTAAGTACACAATCCCGACAACCACTAAAATGGCCGCGAGATAATGCAAAATGCTGTTAAATGAGAAACCGAAGAAAGATAAAGCTTTTTGACCCACTAGCCCGTTTATAATCGGGCGCATAATATACGCTCCCATTAGAGACGCTACGGTACTTACGAGAATACACACGACCACTAAGATTAAACGGAATTTATAAGGGGCTAAATAGGATAACAGCCGTCCGATGGTTTTCTTCATATCTTTTGGCTTGGAAGTATTTCGCGGCTCGTGAGGCGGGTGTCGACGTCCGCCAAAGGCACCCCGTTTTTTCTCTTGAGGCTTTTGATTATACTGCTTTTGCAGTTCTTCGAGGGTTCTAGAGGACATGCTCGTCACCCTCTTTCTTATCCATTTGGGAGTAGTAGATTTCTTGATACTCTTTATTGGATTTTAACAGTTCTTCACTGGTGCCAACGCCGGTGATTTTTCCTTCGTTCATGACAACAATCTTGTCCGCATCTTTCACCGAATCAATTCGTTGAGCAATAATGATTTTGGTAGAATCTTTCAAATTATCCTGGAAGGCTTTGCGGATAAGGCGTTCCGTGGCCGTATCCACCGCACTGGTTGAATCGTCTAAAATGAGGATTTTCGGTTTTTTAAGGAGCGCCCTGGCAATACACAACCGTTGTTTTTGGCCGCCGGAGATATTGGTACCCCCTTGACCTAAATCGGTTTGGTACCCTTTTTCAAAACTTTCAATGAACTTGGCCGCTTGAGCGGATTGGCACGCTTTTTCAATCTCTTCCCTACTCGCGTTTTCGTCTCCCCACCGCAGGTTATCTTCAATGGTACCAGAAAATAATAGATTTTTTTGTAACACCATACCAATACCCGCATGAAGATTCTCTAAGGAATAGTCTTTCACATTCACGCCATCGATAAGGACTTCTCCCTCATCCACGTCGTATAATCTGTCAATGAGAGACACTAAGGTGGTTTTGCCGCAACCAGTGGATCCAATAATTCCAATGGTTTGTCCAGGCTCTATATGAAGTGAGATACTATCTAAAACACTCTCTTCACTGTTTTTATAGTACCGAAAAGACACGTTTTCAAAGACAATATCCCCTTTTTGGATTGTAAAGGTTTTATCCTTTCCATTATCTTGCACATCGGGAGTCTCGTCTAGTATCTCTGCCACCCGTTTACCGGATGCCAAAGCTCTGGAGAAGATAACAAACAGGAAGGATACCATCATTAAAGAGGAGAGAATTTGAGTAATGTAGGTGACAAAGGCGGCTAGTTCTCCGGTGGTCATGGAACCATCCAGTAACATATTGCCCCCAAACCAAAAAACCGCAATAGTGGTAATGTTCATAAAAAAAGTCATGAGTGGTTGCAACAAAACCATTTGTTTCATGGCACTACCAGACGCTTCTTTTAAGTTTTTATTAGCGACCCCAAACTTTTGCGTTTCGTAATCTTCCCGTACAAAGGATTTGACCACGCGGATATTCGAAACATTTTCTTGCACGGTGGCGTTTAATTCATCGATTTTGGTTTGCATCCGCGTAAATTTTGGAAATCCCGTAATGACTAAGATGAGAATGGAGATAATTAAGATGGGAACGGCCACGGCTAACACAAGGGATAACGTGGGATTCATTAAAATCGCCATAATAAGGGCCGCAATCATCATGCCAGGGGCACGAAAGAACATGCGAAGCATCATGTTCACAAAGTTTTGTAGTTGCGTAATATCGTTAGTAAGACGGGTTATAAGCGATCCCGTGCTAAACTTATCAATATTGGAAAACGAAAACTTTTGAATTTTATGATACACATCCGCCCGCAAATCCGCCGCGAAATTAACAGAAGCTTTGCCGCCGAAATACGCGCCGCCAATACCACCAATCATCATAATAATGGCCGTCAAAATCATACCCGCCGCAATGCATGCCACAAAGGCATCGTTGCCACAAGCACGATAGATCCACTGGATAACAGCGGGCACTTTGTCTTCTTTTCCATCTACCCCAAAGTCAATGATGTACGACAGTAACTTTGGCATCACCACTTCCCCGATGACTTCCACAATCATACAAAGGGGTCCGATGATGAAGTACGGTAGATAAGGTTTTATGTATTTCCACCAACGTTTCAATTTACTCTTCCTTTTTCTTAAAAAAAGATGAACGAAAGGGTCGTTCATCTTTTCTTTTGTTATTGACTAGCCTTTTTCTTCGGCTTTTTGTTTTTGGTTTCCTTTTCCGGTTTGACCCGCGGGACTTTAACTTGGGGAATAAACTCCCCTGTCTTTTCGTCAATACCTTTTAGGTTCATATACTCTTTGGTATCAATGGGCATATCCATCTTTTGTAGCCGGTTGTTAATAATGGTTCGAGCAATGGTATATAAAACCGCAAACACCGGCACCGCACAAATCATTCCCACAAAGCCTTCGAGGGCTCCGACCAGTAATGCTAGCATGACCCAGAATTTGTTAAGGCCCATGGAGTTTCCTAAAATATGAGGTCCGATAATGTTTCCGTCGAGTGGTTGTAAGCACAGAATGAAAATGCAGAAGACGAAACACTTCATGGGATCTTCTAATAATAAGATAAGGGCGGACGGAATGGCGCCGAGAAATGGACCAAAGAACGGAATAATGTTGGTAATACACACCATCACGCTAATGAGTTCTGCTTCAGGAATGCGCAAGATGAGCATGCCGATATAGCAAAGAATTCCGATAATAAAGGAATCCACAATACGTGCAGAAATGTAGTTACCAAATAGATTATAGGTTAGCGAACTGGTCTCTAAAATGGAATTAGCGGTTTTCTTTGTAAAAACGCAATAGGTGGCTTTCTTGGCTTGAGCGATGAAATACTCTTTATCATAGAGTAAATACGCCGCCACAATGAGACCGACCAACGTGTTAAACACCACACGAATGGCACTGACAACGCCCGTAGAAACACCCGTCAAGATGGTTCCCATGTTCGGCATTAGGGTGGTATTCATCCATTTTTCGATGCCTTGGTAGACGGTGTTGAGTACCGCCGACAGGTCTTGCATAATGGTTAAGTTCGATCGTTCAATCTTATTAAAGCTTACAATCAGCTTATCCACATATTCCGGCATCCGTGTGACAATGCCTTTCACGCTCTCGTAGGTCCGTGGCAAAATGAGGTACAGTAAAAGAGCAATAATCATTAAGCCACAAACAATGGATCCTGCCACACTCAACCAACGGGCAAACTTTTTGGCTCGCTTTTGGTTATTCTTATGCAGTTTATTCCCTAGTGGCAAGAAACAATTCTTTTCTAAGAAGTTGCAAATGGGTGCCAGCAAAAAAGCAAACACAAAGGCATAAAGGATAGGACTTAACACAGTGACAAAACGAGAAAATCCCTCAGATAGCTTTTTCCAGTCACCAATGAAATTATTAAAAAGAAGACAACAACAGACCACAATAAAAGCTGTTACGCCCCAATAAAGATATTTCCGATCCCAGCGAAATCGCATTTTTGATTTCCTCCTTGTCATCGACTACCTATTATTTTACCACAAAGGAGATATTTTCTTCAACTTTTAAAGTAAATTTATTTAAATAGAATTCCATTACAATCATAACCACCGGCCGTGCCGGTGGTTTGCTCTTTGCCCCTTGGGCAATGTTA
>JAGCZP010000055.1 GCA_017959985.1 Clostridia bacterium
GGTCCGTTTGTCATCATCAGAATACGCATGACCATTGGCGGTAATAATTCCATTATTATTTTCAGCGCTAACAATACCGCCCTTATTAAAACAAAACATTCTCGTTTTATCCTCAAAGGTCTTAGTGCGGCACAAAATCTTTGGCTCGTAAATCTGCGAACTAAACTCCGTCCAAATGGCATCTTTCATTTCCACTCGCACACCGATATCCACCGCGTTGGATTTCATAGGAATATCGTTTTCTTGGCAAAAATCGGTCACTAAGTGAACCCCACCGCGTCCAACGGCAAAGATGACTTTTTTAGCATCCGCATTCATGGATGACTCCTGGGTTTCCACGGTATAACTAGCACCCACTTTTTTCACATTCGTAACCGTTACATCACTAAATAGCGACACACCAAGCGATTCCAAATCACGAATAAGGGCCTTCATAATGAGAAGGTTACGGTCGGTACCTAAATGGCGCACATCCATATCCAAGAGACGGAGGTTGTTTTGTAAGCATTTCCGTTTTAAACCTTCGTTGGAGCTATAAATCTTTGGGTAATCCTCGGGATCCGCATGCTCGTGCAAAATCTCATCCACTTGTTTGATATACTTCATGGCAACTTCTTCGCCCAAAGCATCTCCTAAAGTGCCGCCGTAAGCCGTTCCTAAGTTGAACTTACCATCGGAAAAAGCCCCGGCACCAGCGTAGCCGGAAGTGATGGCGCAAATCCCGCAATGCGCACATGGTTTTCCCTGTTGTGCGGGACATTTGCGGTCTTCTACATGCTTTCCTTTTTCATAAATAGCCACTTGCAAAGAAGGGTTGCCTTTCTTTAAACGGTAAGCAGACATCAGTCCTCCGATACCGCCACCAATAATCAATACGTCAAACTGTTTGCTCATGTTTTTACCCTTTCTCAAAAGAGATTCTCAACAAATTTATTATAACGAAAACCGGGTCTTTTTTCAATCATTTTAGGAGAGCAAAGCAAGCACTCTCCATAGAGAAAATATCCGCCATAGGAATGGAGGTTTTATCGGTAAACTCCAGCGTTTGCGTTTGCCCATTCACCCGTTTTACTATCCCCTCAAAGGTCACATACTCCCCGCCTTCTTTGTACTTATCCGGAACAAAATAAACAACCTTTACTTCTGGGTTTTTCGTTTCACTGAGGATTTGGTATTGCTGATTTAAAATGGCTAATTCCGTCTCGTCCAGCTCCACTTTCATTTGGGTTAGTCGCCCCGCTTCTCTTACCTGGCCATCGTATCCCGTTAAAGCCGCAAAAGGCGCAAATTGTCCCGCCCGATCGTGCATAGACATTCGTTTTCGTGTCTTGGATACCGGATGCGGCAAATTCACAATATCCTCATAAGGAAATATTCCCATTATCTTTTCCTCTCGTATGCTTTATGGCCTCCCACTTGCTGATTTCGTTCTTTCGCGGTAGCCCCTTCTTCAAAATTCATACATTTTAGTATGGCATTTTTTCCATACTTCTTTTTAATCCCA
>JAGCZP010000056.1 GCA_017959985.1 Clostridia bacterium
CAAACCGGAAATGGTCGGACAGGAACCTTATATGCCTATATGCAATTTGATATCTCTCCGGATGTGGTCACTACCGCCAAAGGTCTTTGTGCGGGATTACCTTTGGGAGCGACTATGCTTAGTGAAAAAGTGCAAAATGTGTTAGGGTTTGGGGATCACGGTTCCACGTTTGGTGGCAACCCCATTTGCTGTGCTGGAGCCCTCAATACCTTAAGCCGTTTGGACGATGCGCTTTTACAAGAAGTGAAAGAAAAGAGTGCATATATAAAGAAGGAATTAGAAGGAGCGCCTGGTGTTTTGTCGGTGGATGGCATGGGATTGATGCTTGGCATTAAAACCAAAGCGCCTGCTGCGAAGGTGTTAGCTGCTTGCAGAGAAAAAGGGGTTTTGTGCTTAACGGCGAAAGATAAAGTACGTTTGTTGCCGCCACTGAATATTCCGTTTGATGTGTTAAAGAAAGCCATTGCTGTCCTCAAAGAGGCCTGTATGGAGGAAGAATCATGAATTTACAAGGTAGAAATTTTCTAACGTTATTGGATTTTTCTCCAGAAGAGATTTCCTATTTGTTAGATTATGCTGCAAAATTAAAAGAAGAGAAGAAAAACCATATTCCGCATCGTTTGCACGAAGGAAAAAATGTGGCATTGATTTTTGAAAAAACCAGTACAAGAACGCGCTGCGCTTTTGAAGTGGCAGCGTCAGATTTGGGAATGCATCCGGTGTACTTGGATCCTAAATCCAGCCAAATCGGCAAAAAAGAAAGTATTGCCGACACGGCTCGCGTGCTTGGCCGTATGTTTGATGGTATTGAGTACCGTGGCTTTGGACAAGAGATTGTGGAGAGTCTTGCGCATTATGCTGGAGTGCCGGTGTGGAATGGGTTAACCAACGAATACCATCCAACACAAATCCTTGCGGATTTTTTAACCATACAGGAACACTTTGGGAAACTCAAAGGTATCCACTTTGTCTATTTGGGGGATGCTCGGTATAACATGGGAAATTCTCTCATGATTGGTTGTGCCAAAATGGGGCTTCATTTTACAGCTTGTGCTCCGAAAAAGTATTTTCCCAACGAAGCCTTAATTGCTAGATGCCAAGAAATTGCCAAAGAGACGGGCGCGACCCTTTGCTTTGAGGAAGATCCGCAAAAAGCGGTACAAAACGCCGATGTTCTTTACACGGATGTTTGGGTTTCTATGGGAGAACCGGAAGAAGTCTGGGAAGAGAGAATTCAGGATTTAAGTCCCTATCGTGTCACGAAGACACTAATGGATCTTGCCGGACCGCAATGTCGTTTTATGCATTGTCTCCCCGCTTTCCATGACTTAAAGACGGATATTGGGGCTTCGGTGTTCGAAAAATTTGGTATTGATTGTATGGAAGTTTCAGATGAGGTCTTTGAAGGTAGTCAATCCATTGTCTTTGATGAAGCGGAAAACCGTATGCATACCATTAAAGCCGTGATGGCGGCAACCCTATAGGGGTAGACATCGATATAAAAAACAGTTAAAGTATCCATGAAAAACATGGATACTTTTTTTATAAAAAAGTGTTGACTTTTTTACTTTACTATGATAAAGTGGTAGAGTAGCAAATTGAGAAGAGGGATTTTATGCACGATATTCGAACAAAATCAACCGATCGTTTAGTTTCCGTCATTACCAAAATTAATGATGTGGAAGAGTTATATGCGTTCTTGGAAGATCTTTGCACGGTCAAAGAATTGCAAGATATGGCACAACGTTTTGATACGGCTATTTTACTCAAAGAGAAGAATAGCTATCAAAAGATTATTTCCGAAGTGAATGTGAGCACGGCCACCATTAGCCGTGTGAATCGTTGTTTAGAATATGGAGCCGGTGGATATGACATTGCGCTTGCTAAACTGAAAGAAATTGAGGCGAAAAAATGATTATTAATGATGCGGTCTTAGAAAACGGTGAAAAACTGATTTTCGCATTGAGACAATTGTATGCACAACAGGGCTACAAGCGCTATCAAATGAGCAAGTTTGAAGAATACGACTTGTATGCGCGTAATAAAGACTTTTTGGTATCGGATAACGTCATTACGTTTACGGATACCACCGGAAAACTGTTGGCATTAAAACCGGATGTGACCCTTTCCATTATCAAAGGGGATAAGGATAATCCGGAGACCACAAAGAAGGTTTTCTATAATGAAAACGTGTATCGTGTTTCAAAAGGATCCGGAAGTTTCCAAGAAACCATGCAAACCGGTGTGGAATGTTTTGGAAATGTGGAAAAAGAAGAAATCGTGGAAGTGATTTCTCTTGCCGTCAAAAGTTTAGAGACCATTTCCAGCAACTGTGTCTTGTCTCTTTCGAATATGGACATTATTCGGGAACTGGTTTCGGAGTATACTGGAGAACTGGGACCGTTATATCAAGCTATTAGCGAAAAGAATCTTCCACAGATTTCCGCTTTGTATGAGGGACAAAAGGCCGAAGCCCTTAAAAAGCTTTTAGGCATTCAAGGTTCCCTAACAAGTGTTTTGGCGGAGCTAGATAGCATTGTGGGATTGCTTATGGAAGACGATCAATATTGCTCTTTCCGTGCGATTATTGAGAGTCTTTCGAAGATAGAAGAAGCCAAATATGTTACCATCGATTTCTCGGTTACTGACGATATTAACTACTATAATGGAATTGTCTTTAAGGGTTATGTAAAAGGGATTCCCTCTCCCGTTTTATCCGGTGGGCAATATGATCGTTTGATGAAAAAAATGAAACGTAATTCCAAAGCCATTGGATTTGCGGTGTATATGGATACGGTGGAACAGTTATACAACAAAAAGCCGGCGATGGTGGAAGGAGATTCTTTTATTAACGTGGCACTTCCCAAAGGACGTTTGGGAGAAAAGGTATATGCCATGTTCGAAAAGGCTGGTTACGAGTGTCCTTCTCTTATGGAGCCCAACCGCAAATTGGTTTTTGAAAACAAAGAAAAAGGCATTCGTTTCTTCTGGGTGAAACCATCCGATGTGGCTATTTATGTCGAACGGGGCACAGCCGATATCGGTGTGGCGGGAAAAGATATTTTGTTAGAGTACGAACCGGATGTGTATGAACTCTTAGATTTAAAAATTGGAAAATGCCGTATGGCGGTGGCCGGTCCGAAAGATTTTAAAGATCGTGCCAATTTGCGTGTGGCAACAAAGTTCGCCAAAATTGCGCAAGAGTACTATCAAGAAAAGGGTAGAGATATAGATATTATTCATCTGAATGGCTCTATCGAAATTGCACCGATTTTAGGACTTTCGGACGTCATTGTGGACATTGTGGAGACGGGGGCCACCTTACGGGAAAATAATTTAGAAGTGTTAGAAGAAATTGTTCCTATTAGTGCGCGTTTGATTGCCAACAAATCTTGCTTTAAGTTTAAGAGCAAGGCCATTGGTCTTATCGTGAAAGCTTTTGAAGCTTTATTGGAGGAAACAAATGATTAGAATACTACGGTATGGACAAGTTAGTAACGATGAGATTTTTGCTCGTGTAAGCCCCATGGCCAATGTGGAATCCATCGTGGCGGATATATTGGAACTTGTCAAAAGAGAAGGGGACCGCGCCTTGTTTGCATACACGGCAAAGTTTGACAAAGCGGTGTTAACTTCCTTAGCGGTCACTAAAGAAGAAATAGAAGACGCGGTGGTTTCGGTGGAACCGGAATTTTTAGAAATCCTAAAGAAAGCCGCGAAGAATATTCGAGACTATCACCAAAAACAAGTCCGTGAACCTTTTGAGATTAAAAAGGAAGATGGTGTGGTTCTTGGACAAAAGATAACGCCGGTGGACCGGGCAGGATTATATGTTCCAGGAGGCACAGCAGCCTATCCTTCGACAGTACTCATGGATTCGATTCCTGCCAAAATCGCCGGGGTCAAAGAAGTGATTATGACCACCCCTCCCAACAGCGAAGGGAAAATCAATCCGTATATCTTAGCGGCTGCGTATATTGCCGGTGTGGATAAAATATTTAAAGTGGGTGGTGCGCAAGCCATTGCTGCTCTCGCCTTTGGAACGGAATCGATTCCGAAAGTGGATAAGATTGTCGGACCTGGGAATGCCTTTGTGGCGGAAGCTAAAAAGCAGGTCTTTGGCATGGTTTCCATTGATATGATTGCTGGACCCAGTGAGATTTTGATTGTGGCAGACGAGAAAATGAATCCCAAGTATGTGGCGGCGGACTTGTTATCCCAAGCCGAACATGATAAAAATGCCAGTGCGGTACTGGTTACCGATTCCATAAAACTCGCAGAAGCGGTTTCTAAGGAATTGGAAGAACAGATTCCTCAGTTGGAACGAGCTGAGATTGCACGGGCATCCATTGATAACAATGGAAAGATCATTGTGGCCGATTCTCTAGAGAGAGTGATTGAAATTGCCAACGAAATTGCTCCCGAACACTTAGAACTTTGTGTGGACAATCCCTTTGAATATTTAGATTCGATTCGTCATGCAGGATCCATTTTCATGGGAAGAAATTGTCCGGAAGCTTTGGGCGATTATTTTGCCGGTCCCAATCACACCCTGCCGACAAGTGGTACGGCGAAGTTTTCTAGCCCCTTATCGGTAGACGATTTTGTGAAAAAGACCCAATACACCTATTACACCAAAGAGGCCTTAGAAAGAGTGGCAAATGATGTGGCCACCTTTGCAAAAAAAGAAGGATTAACCGCACACGCAAAGAGTGCTGTTATCCGTACGGAGGAAGAAGCATGAGTCGTTTTTTTAGTTCCCAATATAGCGGATTGACCCCTTATGTTCCGGGGGAGCAACCACAGGGAAAAGACTATGTGAAATTAAATACCAACGAATCCCCGTTTCCACCATCTCCTTATGCCCAACGTTTAGCTCGTCAAGCGGCAGGGGATTTGGAATTGTATTCGGATCCGGAGTGCCGTGATTTGGTGGCGGTCGCCTGCGAAAAACTTGGGGTAGCCAAAGAAGAAATTCTTTTTACCAATGGATCGGATGAAGCGCTCAATTTTGCTTTTATGGCTTTTTGTGACGACAAAACACCGGCGGTGTTTGCAGATATTACCTATGGGTTTTATCCGGTGTTTGCTACTCTAAATGGGGTACCTTTTGAAACCATTCCATTAAAAGAGGATTTTTTGCTAGATTATAAAGATTACCTGGGTATTCAAAAGACCATCTTTATTGCTAACCCCAATGCTCCCACAGGAAAAGTATTACCGCTCTCGGAAATCGAAGAGATTGTCAAGAGCAATCCTAATAATGTGGTTGTTGTGGACGAAGCCTATGTGGATTTTGGGGGAGAAAGTGCATTGCCACTGACAAAGCAATACGATAATTTGCTTGTGTGTCAGACATTCTCAAAATCCAGAAGTATGGCGGGAGCTCGTTTAGGATTTGCGGTAGGAAATTCGAAGCTCATTCAAGATTTAAATACCATCAAGTATTCTACAAATCCCTATAACGTTAACCGGATGACTATGGCGGCCGGTATTGGAGCGCTTTTGGACACCGAATATTTTAAAACCAATTGCCAAACCATTATAAGCAATCGGGAAGAGACGATAGCGAGCCTTCAAAAAATGGGCTTTACAGTGCTTGATTCGAAAGCCAATTTTGTGTTTGCAAAATCGAATAAACTTAGCGGAAAAGAACTTTACGAACAACTAAAAGAAAAAGGTGTTTTGGTTCGGTATTTTGATAAAGACCGTATACGGGATTTCGTTCGGATCACCATTGGTAGTAAAGAACAAATGGCAGCGCTTATTAGCGCATTGGAGGAATTACTGTGAGAACAGCAAAAGTGGAAAGAAAGACAGCGGAAACGGATATTTTGGTTGTCTTAAACCTAGATGGAACCGGGAAAAGCACTATTCAATCCGGTGTGGGATTCTTAGATCACATGTTGACCCTTTTTGCGTCTCATGGCCGTTTTGATTTGGAAGTAATCTGCAAAGGGGATACCTATGTGGATGATCATCACAGCGTAGAAGACATTGGCATTGCTCTAGGAAAAGCCTTTGACGAAGCTTTAGGAGACAAAAAAGGAATTCGTCGCTACGGCGATACGTTTTTGCCGATGGATGAAACCTTAGTGCTTACATCGGTAGACTTTTCTGGTCGCGATTTTCTTGGATTTGATTTAAAGATTCCAACCGAAAAGGTGGGTACGTTTGATACGGAACTGGTGGAAGAGTTTTGGCTAGGATTTGTTCGCAATGCCAAATGTTCTATCCACATGCGTACACTCTCTGGAAAAAATAGTCACCACATTATTGAAGGGGCTTACAAATCGATTGCCAGAAGTTTGCGAGATGCAGTATGTATCGACAAAGAATTTGCTAACGAAATTCCTTCAACGAAAGGTGTCTTATAATGATAGCCATTGTGGATTATGGAGTGGGAAATCTTTTCTCCTTAAATAGTTCTTTTGCGGCCATTGGTCAGGATGTTTTGGTGACAAGTGACCCAGAGGAACTAAAAAAAGCAGACAAGATTGTACTCCCTGGTGTTGGCGCTTTTGAAGACGCCGCTAAAAAACTAAAAGAATCGGGACTAATGGATGCTTTAAAAACAGAGGTATCAAACGGAAAGCCTTTGCTTGGCATTTGTCTTGGAATGCAACTGCTTTTTGAAAAGAGCTTTGAATATGGAGAGCACGAGGGACTGGGATTTGTTCCGGGGCAAGTGCGACCCATTTCGGATGTGTGTCCAAAAGACTTAAAAATTCCTCACATGGGATGGAATGCTTTAGAGTTTAAAGAACATCCGTTGTTTCGGTATCTCCATAAAGGAGATTGTGTGTATTTTGTGCACTCCTATTATGGAACCAATTGTGAGGATAGCGTTATTGCTACGGCAGAATACGGAGCACCGTTGACAGCGGCGGTGGCAAAAGGCAACGTGATGGGATGCCAATTCCACCCGGAAAAAAGTGGAGATGTGGGACTAAGCATTCTACGAGCCTTTTGTGAGATGGAATAACGGTAGGGAGATATGTAGATGATTATTTATCCAGCCATTGATTTAATGGAAGGACAAGCGGTACGACTTTTTAAAGGCGATTATGCGCAAAAAACTGTGTATAGCGATGTTCCTGTGTCGGTTGCTTTGGATTTTAAACAAGCGGGTGCGACCCATATCCATTTGGTGGACTTGGAAGGGGCAAAGAGTGGAACAACCCCCAATTTTGATACCATTTGTCAGATAAAAAAAGAAAGCGGCTTGTTTTGCGAAGTGGGCGGAGGAATTCGCTCCATGGAGGTTATCAAACAATACGTGGAGGCCGGTATTGATCGGTTAATCTTAGGGACGGCTGCGGTCGAACAAGAAGGATTTGTTGAGCAAGCGGTCAAACAATTTGGCAGTGCCATTGCCGTAGGCGTGGATATTAAAGATGGTTTTGTGGCCGTGAAAGGCTGGACAGAGAGTTCGGGAATCCCTGCTTTTGATTTTTGTGAAAAAATGCAGTCGGTTGGCGTCTCTACCATGATTTGCACCGATATTTCTCGTGACGGGGCTATGAAAGGAACAAACCGAGAACTGTATAAAGAGTTATCGCAAAAGTATTCTATGCAAATAATCGCATCCGGCGGTGTTTCCTCTTTGGGAGATGTGAAGGCTTTGCGAGCGATGGAGTTGTATGGAGCGATTATCGGGAAAGCCTACTATACAGGGGCAATTAATTTAAAGGAAGCAATTGAGGCAGCAAAATGATAACGAAACGGATTATCCCTTGCTTAGATGTTCGAGACGGCAAGGTGGTTAAAGGCGTAAATTTTACGGGACTTCGAGAAATCGATTCTCCTGTAGAACTTGCCAAATATTATAGTGCGAACGGAGCCGATGAGCTAGTCTTCTACGATATCACTGCTTCTTCGGACGGACGGAAAATTTTTACCGATATTTTGTGTGAAACCGCTAAAAATGTTTTTATTCCCATGACAGTGGGAGGAGGCATCAACTCGGTTGCCGATTTTGAACGGGTGCTTAATTGTGGAGCGGATAAGGTATCGGTAAACTCGGGAGCCATTCGCCACCCGGAGCTTGTTGAAGAAGCGGCGAAACTCTATGGGGATCAATGTGTGGTCTTGTCGGCGGATATTAGACGTGTTAACGGACAATTTCATATTTTTGCCAAAGGCGGTCGGGAGGATACCGGCATGGAAGCCATTGAATGGATTAAACGTTGCGTAGGAAACGGAGCGGGAGAAGTGGTGGTCAATTCCATTGATACCGATGGGGTAAAAAATGGATTTGATTTAGAAATGTTGGATGCCGTATGCAATGCGGTAAAGGTTCCTGTGATTGCTTCCGGTGGTGCCGGAGGAATTGAGGATTTTATCACGCTATTTAAAACGCTCCCAAAGGTGGATGCAGGGCTAGCAGCTTCCATTTTCCATTTTGGCGAAGTGAAAATCAAAGATTTAAAGGAAAGAATGAAACAAGAAGGTATTCAAACAAGATTGGATGGTGTTTTCAATGATTAAGATAGAGGAACTGAAATTTGATGAGAGAGGATTAATTCCTGCGGTTGTGGTGGATGCTAACACCAAAAAAGTGTTGACCGTTGCTTACATGAACAAAGAGAGCCTTTC